>NZ_FRCS01000007.1:300000-481562 GCF_900143005.1 Cryptosporangium aurantiacum | reverse complement strand
GACCCGCGTGGGCAGCCGCAGTGGGAGCGACGGACCGGGCGCCTGGACGCTACCCCGCCGGGCACCGTCCTACCGCCCATTGAATAAGTAGCCGCTGAGTGTCGTTGTGATCCGACCGCGCACCGCGGAGCGCGGCAAGCGCAGCGTTACCTGTCGGCCGCATCCGCGTGCACGTCAGGGCAGTGGCCTGCGGAGAATGTAGTTGAAGCCGAACTCTGTCTTGCTGGTTCGGACGTCGAGGTACCCGAGCCGTTGGTAGAAGCCGTGCGCGGTGATGCTGGCGCCGGTCTCCATGAAGGCGTAGCCGTCGGCTGCGGCGAGAGCTTCGAGGTGGCGCATCAGGCGACGGCCGATACCTCGGCCGATCGTTCGCGGGTGGACGAACATCGTGTAGACCTTGTTGCCGTCCCGGGACACAGTGCCCACGACTTCACCCTGTTCAACGGCGACGAACATCTGCCGCTCGGCGGCGACGCGCTCGATGTGCCGCGGAGAGAAGTGTGCGCACATCAGGTCGATCGTGTCGTTCGGATAGTCCCGGCTATTGACTTCGCGCAGGCATCGCTCGATGACGTCGGCGACGGCAACACAGCGGAACTGCGTCCGAGTGAGAAGGAAATGACGACGAACGCCACCGGAGCGACACCGGCGGCCTGCCAGGTGCCGAGTTCTCCGGCGAGGAGGACGAGCCCCACGTAATCGACCAAATTGCGCGCCGCGACGGCTCCAAGCTCAGTATGGGCGAGACCACCGGCGGCTAGGCAGGCGAGGGCACCGCACCCGACGGTCAGGGCGACCAACGCCGCGTCGTACCGGGAGATCGATCTCACGGCCGTCGGCTCGGTTCCGCCGCCACGCGCGGCCAGGCAGATACCGAGCGCCATGGCAGGAAGTACAGGCAGCGCCGCCGCCAACGGTCGGCTGCCGCCCGAGCCGACCAAAGTTCTCATGGCTCCCCTCGGTGTCACGACGCGGCGGCGGTCGGCGTTCGAGGGTGGCTGGTGGCGGGTCCGGCCGGCCAACAGGTACAGGTCGCCGCCACGTCGTCGGCTAGCCTGCCGTTGTGGCGAGCGCCGAGCTGGATGAGTTGATCGTCGCGGACGCCGAGGCGCTGCGCGCGTGGCTGTCGGCCAACAACGCGACGTCACCCGGCGTCTGGCTGGCCCTGACCAAGAAGGGTGGCACAGTCACCACGCTGACCTGGCAGCAGGCGGTCGACGAGGCCCTCTGCTTCGGCTGGATCGACGGGCAGGCCCGGAAACGGGATCACGAGACCTCCTGGATCCGGTTCACCCCTCGAAGCCCTCGCAGCTCCTGGTCGCAACGCAACGTCGCCCACGTCGCCCGGCTGGAAGCAGAGGGGCGGATGCTGCCCCCGGGCCGCGCGGCGGTAGACGCCGCAAAAGCGGACGGGCGTTGGGCGGCGGCCTATGCCCCGCCGTCGGAAGCCGAAGTACCCGCCGACCTCCTGGCCGCCATCGCCGCCGTGCCGGCCGCCCAAGCGATGTTCGACGTGCTCACCAAGACCAACCGGTTCGCCCTCATTCACCGCCTCAACGCCGTCAAACGGGCGCAGACCCGGGAACGAAAGATCAGTGAGTTCGTCGCCATGCTGGCCCGCCACGAGACGATCTACCCGCAGAAGGCCAAGCCGCTGAACTCGCCGTGATCGGCACCCGCAGCCGGGAGCTGGCCTGGGTGACTGAGGTGATTCCATTTCGCCTATGTCAGCATTGATTACACAGGGTAGTAGCTTCGTATCTGGACTAGGTACATTCTCCTCGCACACTCGAGATGGCCCCGCAAGATTGGCGTGTGCTCATGTCCGAGGAGCCGGCGGATTGCACGATCCGGCCGCTGGCTGACGTCGCCGTGAATCCGGCGTCGTACGAGCGGGCGGCTTTCCTCGCCGATGCCGGTCGGCAGCTCGCCGGTGGCCTGGGCGTCGACGGCCTGGTGCGGCGTGCGCTCCGGGCGTGCGTGCCGAAGGTCGCCGACTGGGCGCAGCTAGTCGTGCCCGCGGACCGGGGCGCCCGCTGCGTCGCCGCGGACGCGGAGACCGCCGACCGGCTGTCCGCGGTCGACGTCCCGCGCCCCACGACGACCGGCGCGCTGTCCGGTCATGCCAGGGTCATCGCCACCGGCCGCCCGGAGACCGTTCCGGTCGCACCCGGGCCCGGCTTCGCGGAGTCGCTGGCGCCGTGGGTCCCCGGCGCCGACCGCGACGACCGCCTGGCTCGGTTGCGCCCGATGGAGCTGGCCGTCCTACCGCTGGTCGCGCGCGGCACCCCGTTCGGCACGCTGACGCTGGCCCGCCGGGCCGGTCAGGGCTTCGACACGGACGAACTCACGTTTGCCGGTGAGGTCGGTGCGCGGATCGCGGTGGCGCTGGACTCCGCGCGGGTCCGCGCCGCGCAGGCCGAGATCGCGGACGCGATGGCCGCTACCCGGCGGCCGCCCTCCCTACCGGAGACCCCTGGGCTGGAACTCGGCGTCCGGCACCGCCCGGGATCCGGCCACGGCGACGGCGGCGGCGACTTCTACGACGTCCTCGGCGAACCGGGCGACTGGGTCATCCTGCACGCCGATGTCATCACGACCGGCGCGCAGGCGGCGGTCGTCACGGCCCAGGCGCGGCACACGGTGCGGGGCGCCGTCTACTTCGAACGGCGACCCGCCGAGATCCTGCGCGCGCTCAACGCCGCGCTCGCCGCGCCGTTCCCGGACGACTCGGCCCGGCTGCTCACCGCGGTCTGCGCCCGGGTCCGGACTCGCCGGGACGGCGGGTTGGAGGTGACGCTCGCGTCCGCGGGCCATCCGAGACCGGTGCTGATCCGGCGCGGCGACGACCCGGTGGAGCTACCGGTCCAGGGGCGGCTCTGCGGCGCGCTGGCCACGACGACCTACGAGGAGATCGGCACGGTGCTCGCGCGCGGGGACCTGCTCCTGCTGTTCAGCAACCGGGTCCCGGACGCCAAGGGCTCCGAAGGGCGGTTCGGGCTCGATCGTCTGACGACGCTGGCCGCGCGGTTCGCCGGAGCACCGCCCGCGGCGCTCGCCGAGGTCGTGGACCTGGCGGTCGGCGAGGTCATGGCCACGCGCCCCGGGGAACACGCAGACGATCTCGGCCTCGTCGTCCTCGGCGCGCCCCTCCACTGAGGTCAGGTCAGTCTCTGGCCTGCTCCCGCAGGCAGTGCGGGCACCAGCCCCAGAACACGATCTCGGTCTCCTCGACCAGGTAACCGGCAGCGTCCGCGGGCGCCACGCACGCCGCGTCACCGGTCAGCCCGCCGACGTCGGCGACCCGGCCGCAGGAGCGGCAGACCAGGTGGTGATGGCGATCGCCGCTCTCCCGCTCGAACCGCGCGGGCGACCCGGCCGGCTCGATCCGCCGCACCAGCCCGGCCGCGACGCAGGCGGCGAGCACGTCGTACACGGCCTGGGTGGAGACCGTGCCGAGCCGCTCCCGGACCAGTTCCGTGATCACCTCGACGGTCGCGTGCGGATGGTCCGCGAGGACGTCGAGCACTGCGAGGCGCGGCCTCGTCACCCGCAGGCCCGCCTCGCGTAACTCGATCTCGGTCTCCGAAGCCATCCCGCTCAGGGTCCATGGCGTTCTGAACCGAGTCAAGCGGTCGTTTCCTCTTGACGGTAACCGTGCTCGACGGAGCAGACTCGTCGCGTCGAGTCCCGGCCCGAGGAGCGCACCATCACCGAGAACGACCAGATCACCGACAGCCCGACCGGGTGGGTCGCCAAACACGTCCGCTCGTATCTGGACACCGACGGCCGCGTCGGCCACAACTACCACGGGTCACCGACGTTGTTGCTGACGACCCGTGGCCGGCGAACCGGCGCGCTGCGGCGCACCGCGCTCATCTACGGACGCGACGGCGAGAACTACCTGCTCGTCGCGTCCAACGGCGGAGCGGACCGGCACCCGGCGTGGTACCTCAACCTGACCGCCGACCCGGCCGTGACGGTTCAGGTCGGCTCCGAGGTGTTCGCGGCCACCGCGCGGACCGCCGACGCCGCCGAGAAGGCGGCGCTGTGGGAGCGGATGACCGAGGTCTTCCCGCGCTACGACCTGTACCGCACGAAGACCGAGCGCGACCTTCCCCTGGTGATCCTCGCGCGCGTCTGACCGCGCACGACGGCCGGGTGGACGCGCTTGTCCACCCGGCCGGTGGCGTGGAGGTGCGGGTCAGCCCGCGACCGGCACTTCTTCGGACGACGTCACGGGCGCCGCCGTGTTCGGGACCACGGCCGGTTCGGCTGCCGTGCCGCGCCGCGGGATGAACGTGGCCAGCAGCGCGGCGACCAGCGCGGCACCGGCGGCCATCGCCAGGACGACCCGGAAGCCGTCCTGCGACGGCACCGAGACCGGGCCGAGCGCGACGGTCATGTTCGCGAGGATCGCGCCGCCCACCGCGCTGGCGAACGACGTCCCCAGCGAACGCATCAGCGTGTTGAGGCTGTTCGCGGCCGCGGTCTCGGTGCGCGGCACCGCCGCCATCACCAGCGCGGGCATCGAGCCGTACGCGAACCCGATACCGGCGCCGATGACGCAGCTCGCGAGGACCAACTGCCAGATCTCGTCCATCATCACGGCGGCGGACAGGTAACCGACGGCCACGATCACCGCGCCGAGGATCAGCGTCAGCTTGAAGCCGCGCACCTGGGCGATCTTGGCCGAGAGCGGCGCGGCGACCAGCATGACCAGGCCGGACGGGGCCATCACCAGGCCGACCGCGAGCATGCTCTTGCCGAGGCCGTAGCCGGTGACGACCGGCAGCTGCAGCAGTGTCGGGATGACCAGCGACATCGCGAACATCGAGAAGCCGAGGCCGATCGACGCGGCGTTGGTGAACAGCACCTGGCGTCCGGCGGTGATCCGGAGGTCGACCAGCGGTTCGGCGCTGCGCAGCTCCCACCAGCCCCAGGCTCCGAGCAGCACCACGGCGGCGGCGAACAGTCCGAGCGTGAGCCCGCTGGTCCAGCCCCAGTCACTGCCCTTGGAGATCGCCAGCAGGAGGCTGACCAGCGCGGCCGACAGCCCGACCGCGCCGACGAAGTCGAAGCGTCCGCCGGTCCGCACGGTCGAGTGCGGCACGAACGCGACGACCAGCGCCCCGACGATCGCGCCGAGCGCCGCGGACACCCAGAACAGCACGTGCCAGTCGGCGTGGTCGGCGATCAACGCGGCCGCGGGCAGGCCCAGGGCGCCGCCGATTCCCAGTGAGGCGCTCATCAGCGCGGTCGCCGATCCGAGCTTCTCCGGCGGCACGGTGTCACGCATCAGGCTGATGCCGAGCGGGATGACACCGGCGGCGGCGCCCTGCAGGATCCGGCCGATGATCATCGGCGTCAGGCTGTCACTCAGGGCCCCGACGACCGACCCGACGACCATCAGCGCGATGCTGAACAGCAGCAGGTGCCGCTTGCCGAACATGTCGCCCAGCCGGCCGACGACCGGCGTGGCGACCGCGGCCGCGAGCAGCGTCGCGGTGATCGCCCACGCGGCGTCGCCCGCCGAGGCGTTCAGCAGCGACGGCAGCTCCGGGATCAGCGGGATGATCAGCGTCTGCATGAGCGACACCGCGATGCCACCCAGCGCCAGCACGGCCACCACGAGGTTGGTCCGGTCGGTTGTGGTTCGCACGAAGGAGGACCCTTGTCTCGTCGAATTAAATCAGTTGCTTGACTTACACTCGCCGAAGAGGTTGCCTAACGCAACTCTTTGTAGGGTGCACTCAGTCACAGCGAGGTGAACATTGCGCTCCGGTACCGACCGCTCCAGCGCGACCCGGGACGCGATCCTGGACGCGGCAGAGCAGCTGTTCGCCGAGCGAGGCCTGTCGGCGGTGTCGAACCGCCAGGTGAGCGAAGCCGCGGGGCAGGGCAACAACGCCGCGGTCGGGTACCACTTCGGCACCAAGGCCGACCTGGTCACGGCGATCGTCCGGCGGCACAACCGGCTGATCGCGGACCGGCGGCGGGAACTCGTCGCCCGGATCGCGGGCTCCGACGACCCGCGCGACTGGATCTCCTGCTGGGTCCGCCCGGCGACCGAGCACCTGGACTCGCTCGGCACGCCCACCTGGTACGCCCGCTTCAGCGCGCAGGTGATGGCCGATCCGGGGTACCACGAGATCGTCGTCGCCGAGTCCCTCTCCGACCCGATGCTCGGCGAGATCCTCGAGGGCCTGAACCGGTGCGCCCCACCGATGCCGGTCGAGGTGCGGCTGCAGCGCAACTACATGACCCGGCAGCTCGTCGTCAATCTGCTGGCCGACTGCGAGCGCGCGCTCGCCGGTGGGCAGCACGAGCCGTGGGTGAGCTGGGCGAAGGCGTCCACCGGCCTGATCGACGCGCTGGTCGGCCTCTGGCTGGCCCCGATCACTCCCCCGCCGTCGTGACGGCGAGCGGGCAGGCTCG
Source organism: Cryptosporangium aurantiacum (assembly GCF_900143005.1). Lineage (NCBI taxonomy): Bacteria > Bacillati > Actinomycetota > Actinomycetes > Cryptosporangiales > Cryptosporangiaceae > Cryptosporangium > Cryptosporangium aurantiacum. Next base: position 475,124 of record NZ_FRCS01000007.1, on the reverse strand, counting down.
GCGGCCGCCCCGTGCGGCTGCACCGATGCGGGCTCGCTCTATCGTTGGCGGATGCCCTACAGGACAGCTCGATGACGCAGGTGATCCGCTCCGCCGCCGAGGCCGAGGCGGTGGCCGGGGAGCTGGCGCGCACGTTCGCCGCCGGCGCTGCCGACCGTGACCGGACCCGCCGGCTCCCCGGCACCGAGCTCGACGAGCTCTCGCGCTCCGGGCTCCTCGGCATCGCGGTACCGGCCCGGTTCGGTGGTGCCGAGGTGCCCGCCACGACGCTGGCGACCGTGTTCGCGATCCTCGCGGCCGCCGACGCCAGCATCGCGCAGATCCCGCACAGCCATTTTGTCTTCCTCGACGCGCTGCGACGCACCGGCAGCGAGGCCCAGCAGGAGCGGTTCTTCGCCGAGGCGCTGGCCGGAGCGCGGTTCGCCAACGCCCAGTCGGAGCGCGGCGGACGGACGATCACCGACGACGCGACGACGCTGAGCCCGCGCGAGGACGGCACGTACGTGCTCGACGGCGTGAAGTACTACAGCACCGGCGCGCTGTTCGCCGACTGGCTCGTCGTCCGCGCCGTGCGGGCAGGCGTCCCGGTGCCGGACGGCGCACCGGTGCCGAAGGCACTGGTCTACCTGCGCCGGGAGACGCCGGGGGTGGCGGTCGACGACGACTGGGACGGCATGGGCCAGCGGACCACCGCCAGCGGCACGGTCCGGCTCGAGGGCGCGGTCGTCGACGAGGACGCGGTCGTGGCGTACAACGCGCTGTTCGAAGGGCCGACGACGTACGGCGCTCGCGCCCAGCTGCTGCACGCCGCGCTGGACGTCGGTCTCGCGCGCGGGGCACTGGCCGCGGGTACCGAGCAGGCCGGGCGGGCCCGGCCGTGGTTCGAGGCCGGTGTCGACCGCGCGGCCGACGATCCGCTGCTCATCCAGCGCGCGGGTGAGCTCGAGATCGCGGTTCGCGCGGCGGAGGCGCTGCTGCGCGAGGCCGGCGCCGCGATCGACGCCGCCGAGGCCGCGCTGACGGCCGAGACCGCGGCCGCGGCATCGATCGCGACGGCGGTGGCCAAGGTCGCCGCCAGCCGCGCGTCGGTGGACGTCGCGTCGGCGCTGTTCGAGCTCGGCGGCACCCGGGCGGCGTCGGACTCGCTCAACCTGTCCCGGTTCTGGCGGGACGCGCGGACCCACACGCTGCACGACCCCGAACGGTGGAAGGTCCAGCACATCGGCCGCTGGACGCTGTCGCGCACACCACCGCCGCGCCACGGGCTGCTGTGAGCAGGGCATGAAGATGCCCCCGGCTTCCCCTCCGGGGGCATCCCCGACTGTACCTCGGTCACTCCCGGCGCGTCCGCGCCACGACCGCGGCCGCGACCTCGCGCAGCTTGCGGTTGGCGTTCTGTGACATTCGCGTGAGCTGGGTGAACGCCTGCTCGGCCGTGCAGCCGTGCTCGGCCATGAGGACGCCTTTCGCCTGCTCGATGACGGCACGGGACGCCATCGCGGCGCGCATCCCCTCGGCCAGCTCCGCGGTCGAGGCGTACAGGTGGGCGTTGGCGACCGCGACCCCGGCGTAGCCGGCGAACAGCGTGCCGAGCTCACCGGCCCGCTCGTCGAACGCGTCCGGGGTCGTGGCGTAGATGTTCAGGGCGCCGATGATGTGCTCCTGGACCGGTAGCGGCACCGACAGGCTGCTGGTCGCGCCGCACGCCGCCGCGCCCGGCGTGTAGTCCGGCCAGCGCGTCTCGGTGGCCATGTCCGCGATGAACAGCGTCTCGCCGCCGCGTCCGGCGTCCATGCACGGCCCGAACCCGTTCCGGTACTGCCGCTCGTCCAGCTCCAGGGCCAGCGTCCCGGTGAACGCGGCGGTCCGGGGCCGCTCGTTGACCAGCAGCGTCACCGAGACCTCGTCGGCACCCGGGATCGTGTCCCTGGCCAGCACCGCGACCCGCTCGAGCACCTGCTCCAGCGGGGTGTCGGCGAGGGCGATGCGGCCGAGCTCGGCCAGGCTCAACGCCGTGTCGGCTGAGACCGCGCTCCGACCGCCTGCGTTGGTGTTCATGCGAGTTCCGATACCCACTGTTCGGCGACCCATGCTCTCGGTCAGCAGCGGCGTCCGGCGTTGAGGCAGTCGACGAGCCGGTCGGTCGAGGCGGGCGTGCGCACGTTGACGAAGTCCGCGTGGTCGGTGAGCGGTGCCCGCCGCTGGTCGGGGAAGCTGTCGATCGCGAACGACGCCCCGACCGGCACGTCGTAGGTCAGCGTGATCGTGAGCTTCGGGATCGGCACCGTTCCCGCCCGGCACGCACCCCGGGCGTCCGGGAAGACGACGTGCGTGCGGTGGTTCGCGCTGTCGGTGTTGCGGCCGTCCCAGCAGCTCGGGAACTCCAGGATCCGGGTGAGGCCGCGGCCGTCCGGACAGAGCGGGTACCGGTCGGTCGTCACCCGGTCGGTGAACCCGCGGCAGGTGAACCGCGCGTGTGCGTTCCGGCCGCCGCCGGTCACCGCCTTGGCGTCCCCGGTGATCACCCGGAGGAACTGCGGTGGGGCGACCACCGGCGCGAACGGGTTGCCGGAGAAGACCAGCGACGCCGTGGGGCGCAGCACCAGGCCCACGTTCCGATCAGACTCCTGTTCGCCGGGGAACCGGGCCTGCTTCGTCGCGTCGACGAGGTCGCGCAGCACCGGCCAGTAGTACGCCGACCGGTCGCCGCGGTCCCGGCAGGTCGTCGGCGCGGCCGCCAGGCTGCGGTCGGTGGACGCGGCGGACGTGGTCGTGTTACCGACGTAGTCGTGCAGGTGGTGCGCGCCGTTGGTGATGCCCGGCGTGACGATCATGTTGTCGGAGTTGTAGTGGCCGTCCTCGTTGGAGCCGCACTGCGCGGTGAGCGTGCCGTCCGGCGCCGGAGCGGCCCGCACGCGCGGGACCTTCTCGATCGCCACGAAGTCAGCGGTCACCGGCCCGGGCCGGTCGTGCGCCGGAGCCGCCGGGCTCGCCCGCCGCGGTGCGGGCCGGTCCTCGGTTCCCGCTATCCCGGTCACCGTGATCCCGACGAACGCGCCGCCGGCCATCGCCAGCACGACGATCCCGACGACGAGCGCGATCATCCTTCGCTCGGTCAGCGGCCACCTCCTCCGGCACCCTCCAGCATCGGTCCCGGGGACCGCGAGCACAACGCCGAGCGCGGCACCGGCAAGATCGCCACAGCCGAGGTTTTGGAGGGCGGATGAGGTTCGACGGCCCGGTGCCGGACGTCCGGACGCTGGAGGCGCACGCCGCCCAGATCTCCACCGTGCGGCTCCGGCTGGCCGCCGTCGGGTCGGCGTGCCGGGAACTGCGCTGGGACGACGCGTCGTTCGGGTCGCTGTCCGGGTGGATCGCCGACGCGCTGGAGCGGGTCACGGTCCGGCAGGCCGAACTCGTCGAGTACGTGGCCGAGAACTTCGCGCTGTTCGCCGACGATCTCTGGGACTCCGTCGCGGCCCGGGAGACGATCGCGGACGATCCGGTCCCCGCGCCGGTCGTCATCCGTAGCCCGCAGATCCTGCAGCGGTCCCCGGCCCAGTACGCGCATCTCCACGCCCGGATCACCGACGGCGAGTGGATCGACCCGGCCCTGACGCCGCTGTTACCCGGCGTCCCGCTACCGACCAGGGACATGCTGCTGAGCGCTGACCCGCTCGCCGTGCTCCCGGCGCGCGGGCTCGACTGGACGACGAGCTACGTCGACCCGGTGCGGGGCGTCCTCCGTGGGCTGACCGGCTACCCGGTCGTCGTCGCCGCCCAGGCCGCAGCGCTGCACGGCACCGCGGCCGACCTGCACGCCGTCCGCTCCGACCTGCAACGCACGCTGCGCCCGGTGCTGGCCTGGCCCGGACGCGACGTCGACCAGTACCTCGGGCTGATGACGCACAACCTCGACGCGATCGCCGGGCTGGTCGGCACCGCGACCGCGATCGCCCTCTGCGCCGAGGCCGCGCAGGCGCTCGTCGCGGCCGTGCGGGGCCACGTGCAGGAGCGGGCCGCCGCGCTCGCCGACCAGGTGGTGCGGCTGGCGGATGACGCCGACTCCCCCGCACACGCCGTGCCCGCGCTCACCGTGGCGGTCGCGGAGTGCCACCGGCACGCGTTGCGGCAGGTCGCGGCGCTGGTGTCCAGCCTCACCGACCTCGCTGAACTCGTGGAGCGCTAGCGGGACAGCTCGTCGAGCAGGAACGCCTCGGCGCGGACCGCGGTGGTGAACATCGGCAGCGACAGGCTCTCGTCGATGCCGTGCCACCGGCTCGCCGGGTCGCCGACGCCGGTGACCAGCACCGCCGCACCGGGGAACGTCCGCGCGAACTCGGCGATGAACGGAATCGACCCGCCGATCCCGATCTCGACCGTGCTGTTGCCGTAGGCCTCGGCGAACGCCCGCCGGGCGGCGTCGTAGGCGGCACCGCGCGTGTCCAGGGCGAACGGCTCGGCCACCCCGAACGCCGGCGCGACCTCGACGTGCGCTCCCCACGGCACGTGTGCCCGCAGGTGGTCGGAGAGCAGGTCGCGCGCGGCCACCGCGTCCTCACCGGGCGCCACCCGCAGGCTGACGAACGCGCGTGCCCGCGGCAGCAGGACGTTCGACGCGTTGGCAACCGCGGGCGCGTCGATCCCCAGCACCGCGACCGCCGGTGCGTGCCAGATCCGCTCGGCCAGCGTGCCGGAGCCGAGCATCTCGACGCCGTTGAGCACGCCCGCTTCGGCCCGGAACTCCGCCTCCGGCTGGTCCAGCGTCGCCGCGTCGGTCCCGGTGTTGCGGCGCAGCCCGGCGACCGCGACCTCGCCCTTCTCGTCGTGCAGGCTCGCGAGCGTGTGGCAGAGCGCGGTCAGCGCGTCACCGACCGGGCCACCGTAGACGCCGGAGTGCACCGGGTTCTCCAACATCGACACCTCGACCACCACGTCGACGAGCCCGCGCAGGCTGGTCGTCAGCGCGGGGACGTCGACGGCCGGGTTCGCCGAGTCCGCGATCACGATGACGTCCGCGGCCAGCAGTTCGTGGTGCTCGCGCAGCAGCGCGGGCAGCGTCGGGGAGCCGGATTCCTCCTCGCCCTCCACGAACAGCGTCACCCCGACGGGCGGCGCACCGCCGTAGGCGCGCAGCACCGCGAGGTGGGTCATGACGCCGGCCTTGTCGTCGGCGGCGCCGCGGCCGTACAGCCGGCCGTTCCGCTCGGTCGGCTCGAACGGCGGGCTGGTCCAGAGCGCGTCACCGCCGGTCGGCTGGACGTCGTGGTGCGCGTAGAGGAGCACGGTCGGCTGCCCCGGCGGGGCGGGCCAGCGCGCGACGACGGCCGGCGCGCCACCGTCGGCACGGATGATCCGCACGCTCTCCGGATTCAGCGCCTCGGCGAGTGCGGCGACCGCGGCGGCGCTGGCCTCGGTGTCGGCGGCGTGCGCCGGGTCGGCCCAGATGCTCGGGATCCGCACCAGCCGCTCCAGGTCGGCGCGGGCGCCGACGATGACGCCCTCGACCGCAGACGCGATCGCGGGTCGGTTGCTGCTCATCGTCCCTAGCTCCCGTCCTCGGGCATTCCCTCCGGGAACACCACTCCCTTGTGCAGGATGAAGCAGCTGTACGGCTCGCTCTCCAGCGTCTGGACGACCGCGTAGACGTCCTTCGCCCGCCGGTAGAAGTCGTGGCGCGGCACGACCCCGTACTCCAGCGCGACCGGGTGCGCGGCCCGGGCCAGCTCCAGCGCCGAGTCCTGCACCGGCGTCGTCAGCGTCGGGTCGTCCTTGACCTCCATCCGCTCCAGCGGGTGCGCGACGAACGCGTCCAGCGGGAACACCGAGAGCAGGGCCCCCAGCACCCGGAGCGCACCGCTCTCCCCCAGCCGGACGACCGGCCGTCCCGCGCTGAACGCCGGGTAGTTGCGGTCGACGAGCAGCAGCTGGTCGCCGTGGCCCATCTCGTCGAGGATCTTGAGCAGATCACCGTTCAGCAGCGGGTCGATACCTTTGAGCACGTTCGGGAGCCCCTTTCCGAAGTCCGGCCCCACTATGCCACCCGGTCACTACGGGCCATCCGGCTCATTCGCGCACCACGCGGAACGTCTCCAGGTCCGGATCGGAGGCATCCGGGATCGTCATGCCCGCGGCCTTGCCCGCCCGCAGGTACTCGACGACCGGCGCGGTGAAGCGCTCGCCGGGCAGCACCGCGGGCACGCCGGGCGGGTACGGGCTGATCATCTCCGCGGCGATCCGCCCCACCGGGTCCTTGACCTGCTCGGTCCGCGCGAAGAACGCGTCCCGCGGGCTCATCGCCTGTTCGAGGTTCAGCTCGTCCAGCGGCGGGATCGCCAGGGACGGCCGGTCCGGCTTCGGGGGCGCGGCGGCGAGCGCCTCGAACGCGCGCGCCAGCCGCTCGATCGCGGCGTCGTCGTCGGCGTAGCTGAGCGCGCAGATGACCCGCCGCGCGTCGCCGAGCTGCGCGAGCACCTTCTGCTCGGACTCGAGCCACGCGCGTGCCTGGTAGCCGGTGATGCCCAGGTCGGCGACCTCGACCGACAGCTTCAACGGATCCCACTCGGCGACGCTGTCGTGCCCGATGATGTCCGGGCCCATCACCGCGAGGCCCGGCACCGCGCCCAGCCGCTCGCGGAGCCGCGCGGCCCGCTCCAGCGCCTGCCCGAGCAGGTGTTCGCCCTCGGCGGCCAGGTGCCGCCGCCACCCGTCGATCGACCCGTAGAACAGCGCCGACGGGCTCGTCGTCGTGATCAGGTCCAGCCGCAGCCGCAGGTCGACCGGGTCCACCAGGTCCCCGTGGCCGAGCAGGATGATCGACGACTGGCAGAGGCCGCCGCCCGCCTTGTGCAGGCTCTGGATCGTGAGGTCGGCACCCGCCCGCACCGCGGCCGTCGGCAGATCGGGGTGGAACGGGAAGTGGGCGCCCCAGGCCTCGTCCACGAGCAGCGGCACACCGCGCCGGTGACAGGCCTCCGCGATCCCCCGCACGTCGGCGCCGGTGCCGTACTCGGTCGGTGTGATCGCCAGCACCGCGCTGACGTCCGGGTGACGCTCCAGCGCCTCGCTCACGTCACCGGCCGTCGCCGGGTGCGCGATCTCGTTCTCGTAGTCCCAGCGCGGCCGCAGCCAGACCGGTTCCGCGCCGGCCAGGATCAGCGAGGCGACCACGGACTTGTGGACGTTCCGGTCGATCAGAATGCGGCGTCCCGGTCCGGTCACGGTGAGCAGCGCGGTGTGGATCGAGATGCTCGAACCACAGGTCGTGAACACCGCGTCCCGGGCGCCGACCGCGTCCGCGAACAGCTTTTCGGCCTCCGGCACGGCCTGCTTGGCGACCTCGATGTCCGCCTCGAAGACGCCCCGTGACAGTGTCGCGGCGGTCCGTTCGTCCACACCGCGGCCGAGCCGATGGCCGGGCAACCCGAACGAGTAGGTCCCCGCGTTCCGGAACTCGTCGATGGTCTCCAGCACCGGAGCACTCTCTTGATTCATGGAAGGAGGCTTACCTCGGCCGTGGCCGAGGTAAGCCTCCTCACCGAGAGCGTCAGACCAGGTCGTATCGGTCCAGGTTCATGACCTTGACCCAGGCGTCGACGAAGTCGCGCACGAACTTCTGGTTCGCGTCGTCGCTCGCGTAGACCTCGGCGACGGCACGCAGCTCGGAGTTCGAGCCGAACACCAGGTCGACGCGGCTGCCGGTCCACTTGACCTCACCGGTGGCGCGGTCGCGCCCGGCGAACGTGGTCGCGTCGGCCGAGGTCGGCGTCCACTCGGTGTCCAGGTCGAGCAGGTTCGCGTAGAAGTCGTTCGTCAGCACGCCCGGCGTCGTGGTGAAGACACCGACGTTCGACTGGCCGGTGTTCGCACCGAGCACCCGCAGACCACCGACGAGTACGGCGGTCTCCGGCGCGGTCAGCGTGAGCAGGTTCGCCCGGTCGATCAGCAGGTACTCGGCGGGCAGGCGGTGCGCCTTCCCGACGTAGTTGCGGAAGCCGTCCGCGCTCGGCTCGAGCGCGGAGAACGACTCGACGTCGGTCTGCTCCTGCGACGCGTCGGTGCGGCCCGGGGTGAACGGCACCTCGAGCTCGACGCCGCCGAGCCGCGCGGCCCGCTCGACGGCCGCCGAACCGCCGAGCACGACGAGGTCGGCCAGCGAGACCTTCTTCCCACCGGTGGCGGAGGCGTTGAACGACTCCTGGATGCCTTCCAGCGTCCGCAGCACCAGCGCGAGCTGGTCCGGGTCGTTGACCTCCCAGCCACGCTGCGGCTCCAGCCGGATCCGGCCGCCGTTCGCACCACCGCGCTTGTCGCTGCCGCGGAACGAGGACGCCGCCGCCCACGCCGCCGAGACCAGCTGCGACACCGACAGGCCGGACTCCAGGATCTGCTTCCGCAGCGCCGCGGTGTCCTCGGCGTCGATCAGCGGGTGGTCGACGGCCGGGATCGGGTCCTGCCAGAGCAGCTCCTCCTGCGGCACCAGCGGGCCGAGGTAGCGCTGCTTCGGGCCCATGTCACGGTGGGTCAGCTTGTACCAGGCCCGCGCGAACGCGTCGTTGAACGCGGCCGGGTCCTCGTAGAAGCGGCGCGCGATCGGCTCGTAGATCGGGTCGAAGCGCAGCGCGAGGTCGGTGGTGAGCATGCCGGGGGCGCGGACGAGCTCGCCGGTCTCCGGGTCCGGCACGGTGTTGGCCCCCGCGCCACCCGCCGGCTTCCACTGCCAGGCGCCTGCCGGGCTCTTGTGCAGCTCCCACTCGTACTCGAACAGGTTCTTGAAGAACCCGTGGCTCCACCGGTTCGGCGTGGAGGTCCAGGTGACCTCGAGACCGCTGGTGATCGTGTCGCGGCCCTTGCCGCTGCCGAAGTTCTGCTTCCAGCCGAGGCCCTGCTCCTCGAGCGGGGCGGCCTCCGGCTCCGGGCCGACCGTCCCGGCGTCACCGGCGCCGTGGGTCTTGCCGAGCGTGTGGCCGCCGGCGATCAGCGCGACGGTCTCCTCGTCGTTCATCGCCATCCGGCGGAACGTCTCGCGGATGTCGCGGGCCGCGGCCAGCGGGTCCGGGTTGCCGTTCGGGCCCTCCGGGTTGACGTAGATCAGGCCCATCTGTACCGCCGCGAGCGGGTCCTCCAGCTCGCGGTCACCGGTGTAGCGCTCGTCGCCGAGCCAGGTGCGCTCCGGGCCCCAGTACACGTCCTCGTCGGGCTCCCACACGTCGGCGCGGCCACCGGCGAAACCGAACGTCGTAAAGCCCGCGGTCTCCAGCGCGCGGTTACCCGCGAAGATCATCAGGTCGGCCCACGAGATCTTGCGGCCGTACTTCTTCTTGACCGGCCAGAGCAGGCGACGGGCCTTGTCCAGGTTGCCGTTGTCCGGCCAACTGTTCAGCGGCGCGAACCGCTGCATGCCGGCACCGGCGCCACCCCGGCCGTCCTGGGTCCGGTAGGTGCCCGCGCTGTGCCACGCCATCCGCACGAACAGGCCGCCGTAGTGACCACTGTCCGCCGGCCACCAGTCCTGCGAGGTGTTCAGGACCTCGTCGACGTCCCGGGCCAGCTCGTCGAGGTCGAGGCTCAGGAACTCGGCGGCGTAGTCGAGGTTCTGGCGCCACGGGTCGGACGCGCCCTGGTGCTTGCGGAGGATGCTCAGGTTGAGCTGGTTCGGCCACCAGTCGCGGTTGCTTCCCCCCTCGGTCGGGTGGTTGAAACGGCCGTGCGCGACCGGGCAGCCGCCCGCACTCTCCGGCTCGTTGATCTCACCGACGACGGCGTTGGGCTGTTCGTGTTCGGACAAAGAACGTCCCTTTCAGGAAATGTGGAGAGCTGGGACTGTCGGGGAGCGTCAGGAGCCGGCCGTGGCCACGCAGGCCGGGCACAGACCCCAGTACGTGACCTCGGCCTCGTCGATCGCGAAGCCGTGGTTCTCGGAGGCCGTCAAGCACGGTGCAGCACCGACCGCGCAGTCGACGTCGGCAATCACGCCGCACGAGCGGCAGACCACGTGGTGGTGGTTGTCGCCGACCCGTGATTCGTAACGCGCGACCGAACCCGCCGGCTCGATGCGCCGCACCAGGCCCGCGTCGGTCAGTGCGCGGAGCACGTCGTACACGGTCTGGTGCGACACCTCGCCGAGGTCCGCACGCACGACACCGAGAAGGGAGTCCGTGTCCGCGTGGGGATGCTCGTACACCGCGTGCAGGACCGCCACGCGCGGACGCGTCACGCGCAGAGCGGCCCCACGCAGCAAACTCTCGAACTCCGAGGTGGTGGGCACACCCGAAGTCTCGCCGTTTATCTGGAATGAATCAAGTCTTGGACCGGCTCAAGATCTTCGTCACACCCAGGCCCTGACCAGCGGTTAGTGCTCGATCGGCCACCCGAGGCACTCCGAGATGCCGCGGCCCATGATCCAGTCCAGCTCGTCGGGCGTGAACTCGAAGTGCTTCGTGAACTGCTCGATGGTGTCGGTGTAGGTCAGGCCGTGGCCGAGCAGGCGGGTGATGTCGGTCCCCCAGAAGCACCGCTCGGGGCCCATCTTGTCGACCATCTCGCGGACGTACTTCTCGATGTTCAGGTTCGGGAACGGTTGCGTCGAGTAGCCGGGGATCGCCGACACCTTGACGTAGATGTTCGGGTGTTCGTACAGGTCAGCGGTCTCGGCCACCCAGTAGCCGATCGCGTCGTCGAGACAGCGGGCCATGATGCCCATGTGGTCGATGATGATCTTCAGGCCGGGGTGCTTCGCGGCGATCGCGCCCAGCTCGGCCTTCCAGATCGGTGCGTGGACCATCGTCGGGATGCCGAGGTCCTCGGCGACCGGCCAGTACCAGTCGTTGGTCCCGTCGATCATCCAGTTCCGGTCCTGCGGCCGATGAAACGTCAGCCGGACGCCTTTGACGTGCGGATTCCGGGCGAAGTCCCGGAGCATCGCGGTGCCCTCGGCCGGCTTGTTCTGCGGGATCCGCGCCATGATGCCGAACCGCTCGGGGTGGGCCTCGCAGGCCTCGAGGGCGTAGTCGATGCGATCGCCCTCCCAGGACGGCGGGACGATCAGCGCGCGGTTGACGCCGGCGTCGTCCATCAGCTCGAGGCACTCCTGGTAGCTGAACGGCTCCTCCCGATGCCCGTTGAGCCGGATCCGCTCGCGGGCCCCCGGCACCCACGGCCGGTCGGGGGTCTCTTCCTTCCAGAGGTGCACCTGGGTGTCGACGACGAACATGCGGAATCCTTTACTTTTCGAACCATCGCGTGAGGAAGTCGAGGAAGACCTGCACCTTCGCCGGCCGCCGCTCGCCGGGGCCGGAGATCGCGTAGAGCGAGCGGTCCGGCACCGGCGTGCCCGGCAGCAGCGGGACGAGGCTGCCCTCGGCCAGGTTCTCCTGCACCGGGCGCCGCGGCAGCAGCGCGACGCCCCGGCCGTGCACCGCGGCCTTCTGCAGCGCGATGTAGGAGTTGGACAGGAACGCGACCCGGCGGATCTTGTGCAGTGTGCTCGCGTGCCCGTGCCCGATCCGCCAGACCGGATCGTTCGCGTGCACCAGACAGTCGTGGTCGGCGAGCTCATTGGCGTGCCCGAGCTCACCGTGCCGCTTGACGTACTCGGGCGCCGCGCAGAGCACGAACGGCAACGACGCGACGCGTCTGAGCAGCACGCCGGAGTCGCGCAGGTCGCGGGTGTGGAACGCGACGTCGAAGCCGCTGTCCAGGAAGTCGTACGTGCGGTCCGACATCCCGCCGAGCTCGAACCGCACCGTGATCTTGGGGTGCGCGATCGCGAACGCCGCGATCGCGTCCCCGAGGTCGAGGCTGCCGATCCACTTCGGGCAGATCACCGAGAGCATGCCCTCCGGCCGGTCCCGCATCTGCGAGAGAACCTGGTCCTGCTCGTCGATCTCGCGGAGGATCCGCCGTGCGAAGTCCGCGTAGGCGACGCCCGACTCGGTCAGGCTCACCGACCGCGCGGTGCGGTTGACCAGCCGGGCGCCGACCTGTCGTTCCAGGTCGGCCACGTGCCGGGAGATCAGCGACCCGGACGTGCCGAGGGTCTTGGCGGCCCCGCTGAAACTCCCCTTGTCCGCGACCGTGACAAAACTGCGCATAGCGAGCAGCCGGTCCATCAGCTCATCCGATCTCGAGGCCCACCTTGCCGAGCGGCGCTCGGGACAGCGCGGCGAACGCGTCGTCGACCTTCTCCAACGGGTACGACGCGACCAGCGGAACCACGAGCCCGTCGAGCACCGCGTCGGCGAGCCGGTGCAGGAGGTCCACCGCCGGCGAGCAGTGGATGCCGTGGACGGCCAGGTCGGCGGAGTCCGGCGCGCCGCTCCGGGTGGCCGCCACCGCACGGCCCGGCACCAGCACCGGCCCGGCGAGCGCGGTGATCGCGTCGAAGTCGGAGGAGACCAGATCGACGATGCCGTGAACACCGTCCGGGGCCAGTACCCGCACCTGAGCGGCGACGTCACCGACCGTCCAGTCGACGGTCGCGTCGGCGCCGAGGCCACGGATGTGCTGCTCGGCGGCGTCGCCGTGTGCCGTCGCGAACACCCGCAGGCCGGCGCGCCGGGCCAGCTGCACCGCGAACGCGCCGACCCCGCCGGTCGCACCGTTGACCAGCACGGTCTCGCCCGGCGCGCAGGCCAGCGCGTCCACGCACTGCAGCGCGGTCGCACCCGCGACGCCGAGAACACCCGCGTCCTCGACCGACAGGCCCTGCGGACGATGGATCGCGAACCGGTCGGCCGGGATCGTGACGTACTCGGCGAACGTGCCGTCCCCGACGTACGGCCGTTTGACGAAACCGAACACCTCGTCACCGGCCGCGAACCGGGTCACGCCCTCGCCGACCTCGTCGACGACACCGGCGAAGTCACGCCCGAGGACCGCCGGGTAGCGGTGCTCCATCCAGCGGAAGAAACCGCCCGCCATCATCCGGTCCGACGGGTTGACCGAGGAGCGCCGCACCCGGATCCGCACCTCACCGGCGCCCGGTGGGCCGGGCTCCGCCGCGTCGGTCACCGCGGCGGTCGCCCCGGCAGCGGCCAGCACGTAGGCCCTCATCGCGACTCCTCGTAGAGGTGGCAGGCGACCTTGCTGCCGTCGTCCAGCAACTGCAGCGGCGGGGTCACCGTGTGGCAGACGTCCATCACCCGGTCGCACCGGTTCCGGAACGGGCAGCCGGCGGTCCCGCGCGGGATCGCTTCCTCCCGCTTGCCCTGCCGGTGCGCCGCGCGGCGGGCGCGGCGCCGGTCACGCCCTTCGGGGTGGGACGCCGGGCTCGCGGCGATCAGCGCCCGGGTGTACGGGTGCCGGGGCGAGTCGAACAGCTGGGCGGTCGGCGCGACCTCGACCAGCCGTCCGCCGAGGAGCACCGCGATCCGGTGCGAGATGTGCCGGGTGATGCCGAGGTCGTGCGCGATGAACAGGTAGCTCATCCCGGTCGACTCCCGCAGGTCGGCCAGCAGGTTGATGATCTGGCTCTGCGTCGACAGGTCGAGTGCGCTCACCGCCTCGTCGCAGACGACGAGCCGCGGCTCCAGCGCCAGCGCCCGCGCGATCGCCACGCGCTGCCGCTGACCACCGGACAGCTCCGCCGGATACCGGTTCAGGTGCGCGCGGGACAGGCCCACCCGCTCGAACGCCTCCGCGGCCCGCTCCGCCCGGTTGTCGACGCCGTGCCGCGCCAGCGACGTCGTCACCGCGCGGGAGACGACGTGCCGCGGGTTGAGCGAGGCGAGCGGGTCCTGGAACACGGCCTGGACCGCGCGCCGGTAGGACAGCGGCGTCGTGTGGCCCAGCTTCGTCACGTCGACACCGTCGAACGTGATCGTGCCGCTGGTCGTGTCGACGAGCCGCAGGATGGCCCGCCCGGTCGTGCTCTTGCCGGATCCGGACTCGCCGACCAGGCCCAGCGTCTCGCCGGGGCGGATGTCGAGGCTGACGTTGTCGACCGCGGTCGCCCGCCGGCGGCGCAAGCCCAGGGCCCGGCCCGCGTCGAAGTCGACGGTCAGGTCCCGGACGTCCAGCAGCGCCCGACCGTCCGGCAGCGCCCGGCCGTCCGGCTGCAGCTGTGTACTCACCGGGACGTCACCTCCAGCGTGAGTTCGTCGGCGCGTGCGCAGCGCACGTCGTGGACGAGCGGAACCGCCCGCTCGGTGCATTCGGTCCGGGCGTAGGCACAGCGCCCGGCGAAGTGGCAGCCGACCGGCCACTCCCCCGCGGGCGGCACCCGGCCGGGGATCGTCGGCAGCCGGACGACGTCGGCCTCGCTGGTCGGGTTCGCCGCGAGCAGCGCCGCGGTGTACGGGTGCCGGGGCTTGTCGAACAGCGACGTTACGTCGTTGACCTCGACCAGCTCGCCCGCGTACATCACCGCCGCGCGGTCGCAGCTCTCCGCCACCACACCGAGGTCGTGGGTGATCAGCAGGATCGCCATGTCCAGGTCGTCCCGCAGCTCCAGCAGCAGGTCGAGCACCTGGCTCTGGGTGGTGACGTCCAGGGCCGAGGTCGCCTCGTCGGCGATCAGCAGCCGCGGACCGGCCGCCAGCGCCATCGCGATCGCGACGCGCTGCGCCATGCCGCCGGAGAACTGGTGCGGGTAGTCGTTCAGCCGGCGCCGGGCGTCCTCGACGCCGACGCGGTCGAGGAGTTCGACCGCCCGCTCCCTGGCCGCCTTGCCGGTGAGCCCGGCGTGGGCGCGGAGCGGTTCGCCGATCTGCCTGCCGATCGTGTGCACCGGCGAGAGCGCGGACATCGGGTCCTGGAGCACGACGGCCATCCCCGCGCCGCGGATCTTCCGCATACCGCGGTGGTCGAGGTCGTCGATCCGCTTCCCTTCGAACCACACCGATCCGGACGCCAACTCGACGCCCGCCGGTAGCAACCCGAGCGCGGACCGGGCGAGCATCGACTTGCCGGAACCGGACTCGCCGAGCAGCGCGACGACCTCGGCCCGGCCGATCGCCAGCGACACATCCTGAACCAGCGGCGTCGGCCGCTTGCGCCCCTCCACGGCAACGGTCACGTCCCGGAACTCCAGAACGGCACGGCTCTCGGACACAACTGGTGCGGCCGGGCGCGGCGCCTGCGGCGTCGGGCGGCGGCGTTTGCGGCCGCGGCGGGACAGGCCGCGGCCGGTGCCGGTCAGCGCGTCGCCGATCCCGACGCCGACGATGTTGAACGCCAGCACCGTGAACACGATCGCCAGCCCCGGCGGGAGCGCCAGGAACGGCTGTTGCGTGTTGGCCGCCGCGTTGCTGAGCATCGCGCCCCAGGTGGGAGTCTCCGACTCCAGGCCGATCCCCAGGAAGCTCAGCGCCGACTCGACCATGATCGCCGAGGCCAGGAACACCGAGCCCTGCACGATCAGCGCACCGGCGAGGTTCGGCAGCACCTGCCGGAACAGGATGGCCGGTGTCCGCAGCCCGGCGACCTTGGCGGCGTCCACATAGAGCTTTTGTCGTTCGGCGAGCGCGACCGCGCGCGTGGTGCGGGCGAAGCCCATGCAGAAGATCAAGCCGATGGCCAGCATCAGGTTGAACAGGCCTCGGCCGAGCACGGCGATGACCGCGAACCCGAGCAGGATGCCGGGCAGCGCGTCCGAGACGTCGATCAGACGCGAGCCGAGCCGGTCGCGCCAGCCGCCGCGGTAGCCCAGCAGCAGCCCGAACGGAACGCCGATCGCCATCGCGATGCCGACCGAACCGAACGCGACGAGCAACGCGATCCGGGCGCCGTAGATCAACCGGCTGAGCGTGTCCTGGCCGACATCGTCGGTGCCGAGCCAGTGCAGCGAGGACGGGCCGCTCAGCGGGTGGTCGAAGTCCTTCTCGGTCGGCGCGTACGGCGCCAGCCAGTCCGCGAAGATCGCCGCACCCGCGACCACGAGCAGGAACAGCAGTCCGACGACCGCCGCCGGCTGCCGCAGGACACCGGTCAGCACGCGCCGCGAGCCGGCCGGGCCCGATCCGGTGTGCGCCGCCACCTCGGGGTCGGGTATCGATAAGTGGGTCATTGGGGACGCGCCTGGGGGTTGAGCAGGCCGTAGCCCACGTCGATGAGCAGGTTGACGACGATGACGAGGCAGGCGACGAGGAGCACGCCGCCCTGCACGACCGGGAAGTCCTTGCCGACCACGCTGGTCAGCATCAGGTTGCCGATGCCGGGGAACGAGAACACCTTCTCCACCACGAAGCTCGCGCCGATCAGGATGTTGACCGTGATCCCCAGCGCGGAGAGCACCGGGACCATCGCGTTCTTCAGCGCGTAGCGCAGCACGATGCGCCGCCGCGACACCCCGGCCGCGGTCAGCGTGTCGATGTACGGCGAGCCGAGCGCGGAGACCATCGCGGCCCGCGTCTGACGCGCGATCAGCGCCGACGACCCGAGGCCGAGCGCCAGCGACGGCAGCACGATGCCCTTGAACCAGGCCGCCGGGTCGACGTCCAGCGGGACATACCCGACGACCGGGAACCAGCCCAGCTGCACCGCGAACACGAGCAGCAGGATCAGGCCGAGCCAGAACTCCGGAATCGCGTTGCCGATCGACGTCACGCCGACCACCGCGCGGTCGGCGAGCGAACCCGGCCGGGTACCGGCGAGCACGCCCATGCCGATCCCGAACACGGCCGTGACCACCAGCCCCCCGCCGATCAGCGACAGGGTGGCCGGCAGCCGCTCCAGCAGCAGGTCGGTGACCGGCAGGGCCGAGCGGTACGAGACGCCGAGGTCACCGGTGACCGCGCCGCTGAACCACTCGCCCAGCCGCTCCCACATCGGCCGGTCGAGGCCCAGCTTGGCCTCGACCTGCGCGATGAGTTCCGGCGTCGCGTTCGAACCCAGGATCTCCGCCGCCGGGCTACCCGGCACGATGTAGGTCAGGGAGAACGCGAGCAACGCCACGAGCGCCAGCTGCGGTGCGGCGAGGAGGAGCCGGTAGCCGATGAGCTTGCTCATCGGCTACCCGCCGCCCCGGTGACCGAGGAGGTCACTTCGCCGCTCCGCTGGCCGGCTTCAGGTCGCGGTAGTTGATCAGGTTGGGCTCCCAGGCCTCCGCCGGGATGTCGACGCCCTCGACCTTGTTCGACTGGTACGCGATGAGCTCGTTGCTGACGACGTGCGTGCAGCTCAGTGCCTCGTCGGCGATGACCTTGGTGACCTCGCCCCAGAGCGCCTCGGCCTCCGGGCTGCTACCGGCGGCGATCGCCTTGTCCGCCGCGGCCTTGAGCGCGGGGCTCTCGGACTTCGACGGGTTGCCCGGCGCGTCGGCGGCGAAGTACGCCTTGTACCACTCGTACGGGTGAATCTGGTCGTTGTTGCCCATACCGAGCGGGTACTTGCCGCTGTTCCACTCCGACTGGAACTGCGGCGGAGCGGCGGTCTGCACCTTGATCGTGATGCCGGCGTCCGCCATCTGGTCGGCGTACACCTCGATCTGCGAACGGTTGAACGGCGCGGCGAGGATCGTGCCGCTGACCTTCGGGTTGCCCGCCTGGCTGATCAGCTGCTTTGCCTTGGCGACGTCGTGCGGGTATCCGGCGATCGCGGAGTTGTACCCCAGCTCACCCTCGGCGAAGTGCTGCGTCGCGGGCTTGCCGGAGATCAGCTTCGCCGCGACCGTGTTGTCCATCGCGGAGCACGCGGCCTGCCGGACCCGGACGTCGGCGAACGCGCCGCCCGTACCGCGGTCGAAGAAGATCACGTTGTTGCGGATCGCCGGGTATTCCACGGTCTCGATGCCCGGCGTGCTGTTGAACTGCTTCAGCTGCTCCGGCTGCGCGATCGTGACGTCGACCTGGCCGCTGGTGAGCGCACCGGCCGCCGCGTTCTCGTCGTCGATGTTGAACAGCTTCACGGTGTCGTAGGCGACCGCGTCGGTGCCGTCCCAGTAGTCCTTGAACGTGGTGAACACCATGTTCGTGCCGGGGGTGGACGCCGCCTCGTCGTAGGCCCACGGGCTGGTGCCGATCGGCTTCTTGGCGATCGAGCCGTCCTTGAGCGCCGCCGGGCTGGCCATCGGTGTCGCCCGCGTCGAGAGCGTGGTGAGCAGCGACGGCGTCGGACGGGCCAGGTTGAGCGTGACGGTCTTCTCGTCGGGGGTGTCGATCGACGTGATGACCTTCAGCGGACCGCCGAACGCGGTCGCGCCGTCCCGGACGAACTCCAGGTTCGCCTTGACGGCGGCGGCGTTGAACGCGGTGCCGTCGTGGAACTTGACGCCCTCGCGGAGCGTGAGCGTGAGGGCCTTGTCGCTTTCCTCCCACTCTGTGGCGAGAACCGGGCTGAACTTGCCATCCCGGCTCTTCGCGACGAGGGTCTCGTACGGCAGGCGCAGGAAGCCGGCCTCCATCCGCTGACCGGGGGCCCAGCTTTCGGGGAAACCGCCGGCGTTCACGTTCAGCGTTGCCGCACCGGTGCCGTTCTCGCTACTTCCCGAGTCGCCGGAACATCCGGCGAGCACCAGGGAGAGCGCGACGAGACCGGTCAGCAACGAGGCCGCTGACCTATGCCTTCTCATATGGACGCCTCCTTGCGTCTAAACAGCGTCAAAACAGCGAAATCGCAGGTGGACCGGCCGATCCGAACGAGTGGTAAGGACTGTAATGACGGTCACAGGCTCCTCATACAGTCGGATCGTCAACCTGAGGTTGCGTATCCGGAGCCCTCGACGAGCGTCAGGCGCCGACCAGGCGGCGGGGGTTCTCGACGGCCCTCAACCGGAGTCGTCCTCGGTGAAGCCGTTCTCCGGCAGCGGTCGGCGAGGAGCGCGAGGCCGACCTCGACCCGGGGAGCGCTCCCTCAGGGCGCCGCGCGCCGCGAGCGCCGCACACCGGCGTCGACGGGGGCGTCCACGGTCGCGGTGATCTCGTTACCGGAGAAATGACCGGTCGCCAGCACTATGTCGCGTTTCGCGACGAACGACAGCACGTCAGTGGCGCGGGCACCACCCAGCCGCGCTCGTCGACGACCGCGACCGGGTTGAGGCCGCCGACCGACGCGCGGGCAACGAAAGGGCCACTCAAGTGACCCAGGGTGCTACTTGATCGCGAAAACCGCGGAGGAGGCCTGGCCCTCGCCGAACTCCCATCCGGCCACCGCGTCGTACCCGGGCTGTTCGGAGACCCAGCGCAGGTCGAACGGGCAGTCGCCCGGGCCGAGGTAGTACGCGCCGTCGCTGCGGGCCCAGTGCGCGGTCAGGCACAGCATCCGGAGGTGGTCCCGCAGACGCGCGTCCGGCACCTGGCGGAGGACCTCGTCCCACTTCGGCTCGACCTTGGCGCTTCGCGTGAACGGGACCAGCTCGTCCCGGCCGCCGAACGTCCAGGTGGCGGCACGCATCGCGCCCAGCAGCGTGCCGTCGGTGCGGATCCGCGCGAGCCATTGGACCGACCCGATCAGCTCGTCGCTGTCGACCTCGTCGGCCTGCTCCTGATGCGCGAGCAGGACGCGCGCGAGGTCCGCGCCGGACACCGCGTACTCGGAGTCGTGCCGCGTCGAGGCGGCCGCCAGCGCGGCGCCGAGATCGCCCCCGAGCGGGCCGTCGTCACTCACCGTGCTCTGGTCGATCAGCCACACCGAGCGCGCGTGGTCGACCGGCCACACGTCCCAGCTGAAGTGGTTGTCGCCCACCGGGTCCCCATCGCCGTCGATCGAGTCGCCGTCGATCGAGTCGCCGCGGGCGATCGCTTCCAGGTCGACGTCGGCGCTCAGGTGGTCCTCGAGCGCCAGCACGGAGATCTCGTCGTTCCAGGCGTAGAACGCGTATTCGGAGGTCACCGGGTACTCCGCGAGCGGACGGCCCAGCAGCAGCGCCAGCGCGTCCCCGAGCTCGCGCTCCCACGCGTTCCGATCGTCCACAGTCAACTCCCTAGAGGCGGCGACCCCGTATGTGTAGCGCACGTGCCTCGCGGTCTCGCACGGGGGCACCTCGCCCGGGTGGAAGCCGTGCGGTAGGACGTAGGCATGCCGACCGTCTCCCCGCCCGAGGCACCCTGGACCGTGCGGGTCGCCGTGCGTGCGTGCCGTGCGGCGATGGTCGGCGTGCTGGTCCAGTGGGCGGCGTTCCTGCTCTGGGTCGCCTCCGACCTGCTCAGCGACCCGTCCGGCAGCGGCAGCTGGGTGACGTTGCTGCTGCTCACCGTCGTCGCCGCGGTCACGATCACGCCGGTCGTCGTGCCGTGGGCCGGTGTGTACGCGGCGAGCGGACGCCCGCTCGGCCGCACCGTGCTGTGGGTGTTCGGCCCGCTCGCGATCCTGGTCGACGCCGCACTCTGCGTCACCGACCTGATCCTGCTCACCGAGAACAACCTGTCGATCGGGGCGCGGATCTACCCCGCCGCCGGCGTCCCGGGGGCGCTGCTGGTGCTGGCGACGCTACCGGTCGCGCTCGCGGCCTGGGCGACGCCGTCCGCGCGGCGCTACCTGGCGGCGTTCCGGCGCCCCGAACACGCCCACCGCGGACGCCGTGCGGTGACCGCGGCCGTGGTGCTGCTCGGCGTGGGCACCGGGCTGGGCGGGGTCGCGGTCGCACTGCTCGTGCACGCCCGGTCGGCGGTCGTTTTCCCGGAGTGGGCGTTCCCCCGGGAGGACCCGGCCGCCTACCTCGCGGTCGGTGCGGGTCTCGCCGCGGTGACCGTGCTGGCCGAGGTCGTGTTCCTGGCCGGCCTGGTGACGACGCGACGGACCCGCAGCCGCTGGTTCCGCTCGCTCACGTTCGGCGTGGGGATGGCGACGCTCGCGCTGGTGCCGCCCGGGGTGTACGCGATCGGGCTCGGCGTCGACGTCGCGGCGGGTGAACTCGCCGGCGACACCACACGGTTCGCGGGCACCGCCGGGCTGGTCAGCTACGTGAGCGGCGGTGTGCTGCACGCGCTGGTCGTGCTGCTGCTCGCCTTACCGTCGGTGTCGACCTGGGTGGCCCGCACGGCCGCCGCCCGCGAGGCACCACAACCGGCGGCGGGGCCGGAGGCCGAGACGGAGACGGACACGGACGCGGATGACCCGGAACCGGTGCCCAGCGCCGGTTGATCACTCGCCGAGGCGGGCCGCCAGCCTGCGCAGGAACTCGACGTAACGGGCCGTGAACTCGGGGTCGTCCGGTTCGGCGCCGGTGAGCCGCCGGACCACCTGCGGTAGCGCGACCGGCGCCAGCGTCGCGCCCATCAGCGCCACTTGGAGCAGAGCGGGGTCCAGATCGGACGCGATCTCCCCCTCCGCCTGGCGCCGGGTCATCTCGGCGACGTCGGCCGCGCCGGTCGGATCCACCGACGTCTCCGGCTCGTCGTCGTGCAGGCCGCCCGAGAGCAGCAGCCGGGCGCCGCGCGGATCGTCCAGCGCGGCCCGGGCGTAGGCCGCGATGAGGTCCGGCAGGCTCTGCGGTTCGGCGGTCAGCGCCGACTCCCGCTCCAGCCAGGACTCCTGCAGCGCCCGGTAGAGGCCCGCTTTGCCGCCGAAGTAGTAGCTGATCAGCTGCGCGTTGAGACCCGCGCGTGCGGCGATCGCCCCGACCCTGGCCCCGGCGTAACCCCGGGCGGCGAACTCGTCGAGCGCGGCTGCCAGCAGGCGCTGCCGCGAGCGCTCGGCGTCCCGCTGTCGTTCGTCATTCGTGGGGGCCCGCCGCGGTCGGCGGGGGGTCGCGTCGTCCGGCTGAGCCACCCGCACATCGTAGCGAACCCAATTAATCAACTAAATGATTGACAGATGTCTCCGGATGGATGACAGTACCTAGCGTGACCGACATCATCGAAGTGGAGCAGTTACGAAAAGCATTCGGTTCGGTCGACGCCGTCCGCGGTCTCGACCTGCGGGTCGCCGAGGGTGAGCTGTTCGGCGTACTCGGGCCCAACGGGGCCGGTAAGACCACGACCCTGCGCATGCTGACGACGCTGTTGCCGATCGACGGCGGCCGGGCGATGGTCGCGGGCGCGGACGTCGTCCGTGAGCCCCGGGCGGTACGTCAGCGGATCGGTTACGTCGGGCAGGCCGGCGGAGCCGACCTGCCCGCCACCGGCCGGGAGAACCTGCTGCTGCAGGCCCGCCTCTACGGCGCTTCGCGGGCGGACGCCGCCCGGCGCGCCGCCGAGCTGATCGACGCGCTCGCGCTCGGCAGTTTCGTCGACCGGACCGCGCGGACGTACTCCGGCGGGCAACGTCGCCGGCTGGAGATCGCGCTCGGGCTGATGCACCGCCCGCGCGTGCTGTTCCTCGACGAGCCGACGACCGGCCTCGACCCGCAGAACCGCGCGAACCTCTGGGAACAGCTCCGATCACTCCGCGCGGCCGGGACGACGATCGTGCTCACCACCCACTACCTGGAGGAAGCGGACGCGCTCGCCGACCGGCTCGCGATCGTCGACGCCGGCCGGGTCGTCGCCGACGGGACGCCGCGCGCGCTGAAGCAACGGATCGCCGGCGACACGGTCGTGCTGCGCCCGCGCGGAGAGGTCGGCGTGGCCCGGGACGTGGTGGCCGGTGCGGCGCCGGTCCGCGACGCCCGCGCCGACGGGGACGTCGTCCGGCTCACGGTCAGCGACGGCACCCGGGCGCTCCCCCAGCTGCTCGAGACGCTGGCCGCGGCGGGCGTCGAGCTGGAGTCGCTGACGCTCGCCGAACCGTCGCTCGACGACGTGTTTCTCCGGGTGACCGGCCGCGCGCTCCGCGACGCGGGACCCGGGGCCGGGGACGCGGCCGGAGTCGAACCACTGACCGCCTCCGGGAGGGGTGCCGCATGATCCTGCACATCGGCCTCCTCTGGCGGCGCGCGTTGCTCGAGACGCTGCGCCAGCCGGTCTGGGTCCTCACCGGGCTCACCGCCCCGCTGCTCTACCTCGCGCTGTTCGCCCCGCTGCTCGACCGGCTGGCCGGCGGGCCGGGCTTCAGCCGGGGCAGCGTGCTGGACGTGTTCCTGCCCGGCATCCTCTGCCTGATGGCGTTCGGCGCCGGGATGGGCGCCGGTTGGGTGGTGATCGCGGAGGCGCAGACCGGGGTCGTCGAGCGTCTGCGGTCGACGCCGGCCAGCCGGTTCGCGCTGGTCGCCGGCGCGATGCTGCGGGACGTCGTGGCGTTTCTGGTGCCCGCGGCGCTGGTGGTCGCGGTCGCGGTGCCGTTCGGCTACTCGCCGGACGCCGCCGGCCTGGCGCTGCTGCTGCTCCTGCTCGCGCTGGTCACCGCCGCGACCTCGGCGTGGTCGGCCGCCCTCGGCCTGCTGATCGGCGACGTCGGAGGCCTGGCCGCCGTGGTCACCGGGCTGCAGTTGCCGCTGACGTTGCTGGCCGGGGTGCTGCTCCCGCTCTCGCTGGCGCCGGGGTGGCTGCGCGGGCTGGCGCACGTGGATCCGCTGTACTACGCGGTCGAGGCGGCCCGCGACCTGTCGGCCGGGACGATCGGCACCGCGACGGTCGCGGTGGGGTTCGCGGTCACCGGTGCGCTGGCCGTGGTCACGATCGGCTGGGCCACCCGCACCTATCGCGCCGCACGGATGTGACTTCCCACCCGCTGACCTCTGCCTTTCTCGCGTAAATCGGGCGATGCTGGACGTAACCGGAGGGAGGCAGACATGTCCGAGGCACGGAGTGTGACGGTCGGCGTGGACGGTTCGGCTCCCGCGATGGCCGCGCTCGACTGGGCCGCGCAGTACGCGCACGCGCGGAACATGGTCCTGCAGGTGCTCACCGCGGTGGGATGGCCCGGCGAGCGGCCGGCGTACGGCGGCTACCAGCTCGCCGAGCTGAAGGACGCCGCTCGCATCGACGGGCAGCACACCGTGGATGCGGCTGTCGACCGCGTCCGGACGGTGATGCCCGGCCTCGCGGTGGCCGGTCGGGTCAGCGACGAGCCCGCGGTGCGCGCGCTGCTGGACGCGTCGGTGTTCAGCGACCTGGTGGTCGTCGGCTGCCGCGGGCTCACGCCGACCGCGAGCGTCGTGCTCGGGTCGGTGTCCACTGCACTCTCTGCACACGCCGCCTCCCCCGTCGTCGTGGTCCGGTCGGACCGGCAGGCGGGCCCGACGACGCCGGTCGTCGCCGGGATCGACGGGTCGGAGCGGGACGAGGCCACGTTGGAGGCGGCGTTCGCGGAGGCCGACCGGGCGGGTGCGCCGCTGGTCGTCGCGCACGCTTGGAGCGACGTCACGCTGGTCGGCGTCTTCGGCGCGTCGGTCGTGCCGAGCTGGATCGAAGCCCGGCACGACGCCGAGGAGCTGGTGCATCGACAGCTCGCGGGCTGGCACGGCAAGTACCCGGACGTCCGGATCGGCACCGTCGTCGAACGCGAGCAGCCGGCCCACATGCTGCTGGAGCTGGCCGCGACCGCCGGTCTGGTCGTCGTCGGTTCGCACGGCCGCGGCGGCTTCGCCGGCATGCGGCTCGGCTCGGTCGCCCGGCGGCTGCTGCACTACGCCGACGCTCCGGTGCTCATCGTCCGCGGGCCGCACGCCGAGCACTGACCCGCGGGGGCTGCGTGCCCCGGCCTCCCCCGATCGCGTGCCCTGGGCGCAACGGTGTAGGAACGGTGCATGATTCGGGTGTTTCTGCTCGACGACCACGAGGTCGTCCGCCGTGGGTTGGCCGCGCTCCTGGAGTCCAGCGGCGACATCGAGGTCATCGGTGAGTCCGGCTCAGCACCCGAGGCGGCCCGGCGCATCCCGGCGCTGCGCCCGGACGTCGCCGTGCTCGACGCCCGGCTGCCCGACGGCAACGGCATCGACGTCTGCCGCGACATCCGGTCGGCCGACCCCTCCATCAAGGCGCTGATCCTCACCTCGTACCAGGACGACGAGGCGCTGTTCAGCGCGATCATGGCCGGCGCCGCCGGCTACGTGCTCAAGCAGATCCGCGGCACCGACCTGGTCGACGCGATCCGGCGGGTCGCCGCCGGGCAGAGCCTGCTCGACCCGGCCGTCACCCAGCAGGTGCTCACCCGGATCCGGGAGGGCAACGAACACACCCCGGCCGAGCTGTCCGGCCTCACCGGCCAGGAACGCCGGATCCTGGAGCTGATCGCCCAGGGCATGACCAACCGCCAGATCGGCGAGGCGATGTTCCTCGCCGAGAAGACCGTGAAGAACTACGTGTCGAGCCTGCTGGCCAAGCTCGGGCTCGAGCGGCGTACGCAGGCCGCGATCCTCGCCACGAAGCTGCTGGGACCGCGCTGAGACCGAGCCGCCTTGGACACAGAGCCGCCCCGGGGACCGGAGGGAACGTCCGGTCACCGGTCATCCACCCTCCGACCTAGCCGTCGATGACGTCGGTGGCCGCCCGGCGGGGTGACTCCGGAGCGGTGTCACCGGTGGCGGGCACGCCGATCCGCAGCGCCGCCTGGGCTTCGCCCAGGTTGTCGAGCAGCCTGCGCAGCAGGGCCCGGGAGGCGGGTACCTCGATGACGTCGGTCATCGGCGAAACTCCCAGGCCGGACGCCGTGGTCTCGAGCAGCGCGGCGCTCATCGCCTCGCCCGCCGCGAGCCAATCGGACGGCTCGTCGTCGGTGGTCCACAGCACCAGGTAGCGGGCGCCGCCGTCGTGGCCGGGGCCGGGTAGCAGTTCCTCGCCGCCCTCCGGGAAGAACGAGCGCAGCGGGATCTTGCGCGGGGTGGCCGGTACCACGGTGTCCGGCGTGAGACCGTCGTGCGCCGCCTCCGGCCGGTGCGTCCACTCGGTGAGTTCGGCCTGGTAGGCGGGGTCGTCCTGATCCAGCTCACCGGCCCGTGCCGCGGTCACCTGGAAGCGCACGACGGTGTCCGCGCCGAGTTCGGCCACGTACACGCCGCGCCGTTCGGTCTCGGCGCGCAGCCGGTCCACGACGCCGTCCGGCACCGGCGTGTCGGCGAACGGCCGCCGGTCGGTGTGCCGCCGGGAGATCGCGTCCCGCAGGCGGACGTCGGTGGGCGCCGCAGAGCCAGTGATCCGGACCCGTGCGAGCAGGTCCGGGTCACGGTCGTCCGGCAGCCGGTCGACCGACGTCCGGTGGCCCTCGGCGGCGAGCGCAGTGAGCGCGTGGTGCAGCGCGATGCCGCAGCTGACCGTGAGCATCCGCCCCTCGGGGTCGGTGACGGCGAGTTGACGGCTCCGGTCGGCCCGCAGCTCCAGGCCACCCTGGAAGACCTGCCAGCGCCACGGCTGGGTGTTGAAGATCGACGGAGCGTGCAGCGCGGTCTCGGCGGCGCTCCGCAGTATGTCGTCCTGCGTGGTGATCATCGTGCCGGTCCCCTCGGCTCGTAACTTTCCCCACGGATAGCCTCGGACATCCACCGGTATGCCGATCAGGGTCGGAAGTCCCGAAGAACAACCTCGTGTACCGGACGCCGCGGCGTGGGGCTGTGCGCCAGGCCGTAGCCGACGCGAACGACCATCTGCGGCGTTCCCCCGCCGCACAGCGCGCTCAGCCGCGTCCGCACGGACGCCACCTCGATCGGCTGGGAGTAGAGCGACGCGGTCAGCCCGGACGCCGTCGCACGGAGCAGCACGTGCTGCAGGGCCTGCCCGGCGCGCAGCTCGTCGTAGCGGCTGTCACCGCTGGTCGTGAGCACGGCCAGGCACGGGTCGCTCTCGTAGGGTCGGGCCGCGCCACCGCCGAAGTCGCGCCGCCGCAGCCGTTCGTCCAGGTGCGGACGCCCGGCAAGGCGGTCCGCGAGGACGCCATCCACGGGGTCGGGGGCGGCGGAGCCGCGGGCGGCAGAGCCGCGGGCGGCGGCGTCGGAGCCGCGGGCGCCGGCGGCGGAGCCGCGGGTCCACGCGCGCCGCTCGGCGGCGTATCCCGGACGCTGCTCGAGGTCCTCGTCGGCCGCCCGGATCAGTGCGAATGCCTCACCGGCCGCCCGCGGATCCAGCACGGTCAGCCGGCACGCCTCGGCGCCTGCCGCATCGACCAGCGCCCGCAGCGTGTCCGCGGGCACCGCCACCTCGAGGTAGGGACGTCGGTTCGTGTGTCGCCGCGGGATCGCGGCGGCGAGCTCCCGCTCCGCCGGGGTCGCCACGTGCTCGGCCTCCGGGTGCACCCGGAGGATCACGTCCGAACCCGGGAACGGCTCGACCTCGGCACGCCACCCGAGCAGCGCGTATCCCAGGCGGACGTTGTACGCGGCCGCCCCGAGCGCGATCCGCACACCCCAGCCGGACGGGTCGGTGACCGGCAACGCGCGGGCGGGGTCGGGGTCGGCGAGGATCTCGACCGCGTCACGGTCCCACCGAAACCGCCACGGCTGGGTGTTGTGCAGTGAGGGCGCGCGGGTTCCGAGCGCGACCAGGTCGGCGAACCGGGTGGTGTCCAGGTCGCAGACGCGGGAGCCGTTCACGACGACGGCCCGCCTGCGTCGTGGGGCCCGGCGTCGTGGGCGCCGTCGTCGTGCGCGGCAGCGTCATGGGCGCCGGCGTCGTGGGGGGCAGCGTCGGGGGTGTCGGCGCGGGTGTCGGCGCGGACCACCGCGACCGGGCACGGCGCCCGCCACAGCGCCTGACGGCTCACCGAGCCGTGCAGCATGCCGGCCAGGCCGCCCCACCCGTGGGCGCCGACGACGAGCAGATCGGCGCCGGCCGCGTGCGTGAGCAGCGCGTTCGCCGGGGACGACCGTTCGGTCACCGACTCCACGGAGACGCCCGGGTGCTTGTCCGCCCACTCGGTGACCACCGACGAGATCGCGGCCTGCTCGGCGCCGGCGTGTCCGGCGCGTCCGATCGCGTGCACGACGGCGAGCTTCGCCCCGCGCTGTTCGGCGGCCACGAACGCGAAGTCGAGCACCGCGGCGGCCTGTGCGGTTCCGTGCTCGTGGTCGAACCCGTCGATGCCGACGACGATGCGCGAGGGCGTTCCGCTCGCCGCGGTGCTGTCGTTGACGACGACGATCGGGCACGGCGCGGTCGCCGCCAGCTCGACGCCGACCGACCCGACGATCAGCCCGGTCACCGGGTCGAGCCGCCGCGAGCCGATGACCAGCAGCTCCGCGCTGCCGACCTCCGCGAGCAGCGCCGGTACCGGCGCGCCGACCCGGAGGCCGGTGCTGACCGGGAGGTCCGGCGCGACCGTGCGTGCCCGCTCGGCGGCGGCGGCGAGCAACTCCTCGGCGGCCGCCCGGAGACCGGAGCCCTCGATACCGGGCACCGGGGCGGTGGACACGTGCAGCAGTGGCCAGATGAAGCCGTGCACGATCCGCAGCGGCCTGCCCCGGCGAACCGCCTCAGCGGCGGCCCACTCCACCGCCCGGTCGGACTGCGCCGAGCCGTCGGTTCCGACCAGGACGACCTTCTCACCGGTGACCATCGACTGTCCTCTCTCGAACTGTCCGACTTCAGCGTGCGCCACGCCCGGGTTCCATCGTCAGGGCCAGTAGGCCACTACCGCAGGACGTTGGTCCCTCGAGGGTCTCCTCGACCCCGCGGACCGCGGCGGCGACATGTCCTCAGTGAATGGGCGCGGTCGCCTCTGCCACGAGGGACGAAGGTCCTCTCGGTGGGGCATAGCGCCTCTGCCCGGGCAGCGCGGGGAGATGGCCACCCACGGCACGGAGAGGATCCACGACCCGGCCGCAACCCCGCAGCTTCTCGCCGAGATCGAGCCGACCTCGCATCGCGCCACTCGCGTCGTCCCCAGCTGGTGGCGCAACACCGCCCTGCTGCCGCCCGAGCGGATTGCATTGAGAAGGGCTCTGGCCCTCCCAAATGCAATCCGCTCACCGGCGCGCCGCTAGTTTCGGACCACCAGCACTGGGCACGCCGCCTGTCCCGCCAACGCACGCGGCACCGACCCGAGCAGCATCGACGGGAAGCCCGCCCGCCCCACCGCACCGAGCACTAGCAACGCGGCCCCCTGCGACAGCGCGCCCAGCGCCCGGATCGGCCCCTCGCGCACCACCCGCCCGGTAGCCTCGACGTCCGGGAACCGCGGCGTCCAGTCGGCGAGCGCGGCATCGATCAGCCCGCGTCCCGCGTCGTCGTCGCCGGGAGCGGGAGCATGCACGACCGTCACCCGACCGTCCCGACACGTAGCGGCGGCGAACGCCGCCGCCAGCACGTCCGGGTCGTGTGCCGAACCGTCGATCCCGACCAGCACGTCACCGTCCCAGCGCGGCGGCGCGCCGGTCGGACTACCCGCGACCACGGTCACCGGGCACGGCGCGTGCCGGATGACCGACACCGGCACCGACCCGAGGTGCATCCCCACCCGGCTGCCCCGTCCGCTGCGCCCGACGACGAGCAGGTCGGCCTCGGCCGCTCCGCCGAGCAGCGCGGCAGCGGGGGGATCCGGCCATACTGCTCCGGTTACCGTCAGCTCGGGCTCGCGGCCCGCTGCGCGGGCCGTCGCCTGTTCGAGCACCCGGGGGCCCAGTTCCCCGTCCGACGTGGTTTCGGCCACGACCACGTGCAGTGGGACGCGACGCGCCGCGGCCTCCCGCGCCGCCCAATCCATCGCCCGGACGCCGCCCGGCGAGCCGTCGACGCCGACGATGACACCGTTGGCCACACTGCACCTCCCGTCCTGCCTAGACGTGGCGCGTGTCGTCGTTGCGGTAGTGCACCTCGTCCACGACCCGCACGACGCCGTCCACCCGCCGGCTGAGCACGGCGGAGCGTCACGGCCTCGCTCCGCCCGTTCCAGGTGACCGCAGAGCATCACCACACCGTCGGTGACCTCGACCGCCGGCGTGGCCGGTGGCAGCAACAGCGCCCGCTCGACGTGGTGGTGGACTTCCCGATCCGGCCGGGCAAAAACTCTCCCGAGTTTTCGCGGCAGAGGTCGAAGTCCCGATCTCGCGCTCCGGTCGCGGTCGCGGGGAGCCGCTCGGGTCCGGCTCGGGCCGGACGCGGCGGGGCCGCAGCTCATCCGAACGGTGTAGCAGCCCTGTACACCGGAGAGTGGGCGGGTTCGTACGCCATTCGCCCGATATGCATACACTCGTTCGATAAATAGGGTATTGCCGTGGACACACCGGTAGAGCGGCTCGAAGCAGCCGCAGCCGAGATCGCCGGAGCGGACCTGACCGGTCTCTCAGCCCCGGCGCGGCTCGACCGGCTCCGCGTGCTCCACCGCGCCCGCTGCCAACTCGACGCCGCGATGGTCACCGCCGTCGGCACGGTCCACCGCGAAGGCGCGGTCGACTACGACGGCGCGGTCTCCACCCAGTCCTGGCTCCGCGGACAACTCCACATGGCCCCCGGTGGGGCCACCGACCTGCTCGAGGCCGCCCGCCACCTGCCGCACTCCCCCGGCTTCGCCGAAGCGTTCGCCGCCGGCCGGATCTCGCTGGCCCACGTCGTGGTCGCCGCCCGCCTGGCCAAGGAGGTCGGCCCCGAACACGCCGAGCAGGCCGTCGAAGCCCTCCTCGGCCCGGCGCTGGACATGGACCCCGCCGCGTTGAAGCACGTCGCCAAACGCATCCGCCTCTACCTCACCCCTGACCGCGATGACGACCCGCCGGACAAGGCCGAACAGGACCGCAGCCTGTATGTGTCCCAAACCTTCGACGGCATCTGGGACCTCAAAGGCGCCCTTAGTCCCGAAGCCGGAGCCCTGATCCGCACCGCCCTCTCGGCTGCCCTCGGCCCACCCGCACCCGACGATGACCGCAGCCCCGCCCAGCGCCGCCACGACGCGCTCGCCGACGTCCTCCGCCTCGCTCTGAGCGCCGCGCAACTACCTACCGTCGGCGGTGAACAACCCCACCTCAGCGTCCTCGTCCACGCCCGAGACCTCCAAACGACCCCACCCCGCCGAGGCCGCAGCGGGAGCCGGACCCGCACCGTGCTCCGCTTCGACGGCGATGATGCCCTCACCGCCACCCACGCCTACCTCGACGACGACCCCACCCCGACCCCTCCCGACTGGACCACCGACCCCGACGTCGCCCACACGTGGAACACCCCGGACCGGCACAGCCCGAGCCGGCACAGCCCGGACCGGCACAGCCCGGACCGGCGCAGCCCAGTCGACGCCGACCAGGACAATCTCGCCGACATCGACTGGGACAGCCTCATGGACATCGACTGGGACACCCACGCGGACATCGACTGGGACACCGTCCTCGACACCTGGACCGACGAACCGAACCCAACCGACACCGACGCATCGCCCCGGCCATACCTCCGCAGCGAGCCCGATCCGCAGGCAGGCCCGCGCAAGCGAACCGACCCGCGCCCACAAGCCGCTCCCCGGCCCGATGCTCGCCACCGGCCTGACCCGCCGCTGGATCCCGGTCTGGCCGGCATCGCCGCGGCCACCGGACGCGCATCCCGCATGCCCGGACCCGGCACCGCCGTCACCGACTGGGGCGGCATCCTCCCCGCTCACGCTGCCCGCCGCATCGCCTGCGACGCCGGCGTCAACCGCGTAGTCCTCGGTCCCGGCGACGTCCCCCTCAGCGCCGGCCGCCGCACCCGCCTGCCCACCCCCGCCATGCGCCGCGTCCTGATCGCCCGCGACGGCGGCTGCCGCTTCCACGGCTGCGACCGTCCACCCGCCTGGACCGAAGCGCATCACGTCACCCACTGGGCCGACGGCGGGCCGACCAACCTCGACAATCTCGTCCTCCTATGTCCGTTTCATCACCACCGTGCCACGACCACGGCTGGAAACTGGACTTCGACGGACGAGAACTCACGATCACCCGACCCGACGGCACCACCCTCGGCCCGCCCTGATCACCCCCACGCCGACACCCGGAACCCTTCCCGCGCTCCGGGGCATCGGCATGCCCGCAACCACCCAACCATGCTCGGCCACGCATACAACCGCCCCAGACCGCCTGGACCGCCCCAGACCGCTGGCGCAATCCGGATGACTCCTACTCATCGAAGCGCGACGGTGAACACATGCCCAACCAGATGATCAACCCGCCAGCCCTCGCCACCACCGCGCCCTACGCCTACGCCGCCCTCGCCGCTGCAGGGCAGATGGTGTTCACCGCCGGAGCCTGCCCCCTCGACCCAACCGGCCGCACCACACCGGTCGGCGACCTGGTCGGTCAATGTCATCAGGCCATCACCAACCTGACGATCGCTCTGCAGGCGGCCGGCGCCGACCTCTCCGACGTCGTCAAAACGACCATTTACGTCGCGTCCGACCAGCGAGAAGACCTCCGTGCCGCATGGACGGCCATCAGCGCCTACTTCGCGCCCCACCCACCCAGCACACTGCTCGGCGTCACCGTCCTCGGTTATGCCGACCAACTCGTCGAAGTTGAAGCGATCGCGGTGATACCAGCCTGAACGCGCTCCCAGCTACCGGGTGATCAAGACATACGGAGAGCCGGTTCGCGCCGCGGCCAGGTCTGCCCGTCGCCTCCGTTTCTCCCGCACGGGTAGGTCGCCGGGCGAGGTGGCAGGGTCTCGCCCGGCGACGTCGAGGGTCCCGCTGCGACCCACTGCCCCCAGCGGCGCGCGATCTGGCCCGACGACTCCAGCGGCCCGACGACTCCAGCGGCCCGACGACTCCAGCGGCGTCGAACACTAGTCGCGCGCGGGCGCGCGCACGATCACCACTGGGCAGGGCGCATGCCGGATCACGGTCTCTCCGACCGATCCCAGCAGCAGCGTCCGGAAGCCGCCGCTCCCCCGCGCGCCGACAACCAGCAGCGCGGCGCCCTCGGCGGCATCCAGTAGGGCGCGCGCCGGGCGGTGGTGCGCGATCAGCGGACGCACCCGGACGTCCGGGTACTTCTCCGACCAGCCGGCCAGCGCCTCGCTGAGCACCCGCTGCTGTTCGGCGATGTGATCCCCGGCCAGGGGTGCATGCGGCTCGACGATCGCCGGGTCGTCGGTCGGCCAGTACCACGACCGCAGCGCGGTCAGTGGCAGCGCGCGCAGGGACGCCTCGGCGAACGCGTACTCGACTGCA
This sequence comes from Cryptosporangium aurantiacum, assembly GCF_900143005.1. NCBI lineage: Bacteria > Bacillati > Actinomycetota > Actinomycetes > Cryptosporangiales > Cryptosporangiaceae > Cryptosporangium > Cryptosporangium aurantiacum. Next base: position 442,316 of record NZ_FRCS01000007.1, on the reverse strand, counting down.
CCGTGGCTCGCCTCGCTGCCGTCGACGCCGAGCACGATTCCCGGCCCGTCGTCGGCCGGCGGGGCGCTCCGTTCGGGCACGACGACGACCGGGGACGCGGCGTACGTTGCGACCTGCGCGGCCACCGACCCGACCAGCAGGTGCGGAAAGCCTCCGCTGCCGCGCCGCCCGACGACGACCAGTGCCGACTCCTCGGCTCGCTCGAGCAGGACCCCCGCCGGTCCGCCGTCCACGATCTCGGTGGTCACCGCCGTGTGCGGCGCGGCTTCGGAGGCGCGTAGGGCGGCGTCCCGCAGGACCTCACGTCCGACCGTTCGACCATCGCGGCCGTCCGGCGGACCCCAGGCCGGCCACATCGCGTGCGCGTACGTGGGCCAGGCGTTGGCGTAGACCAGGTTCAGGGAACGCCCCCGGCGGCCCGCCTCCGCCGCCGCCCAGGCGACCGCATCCAGGCTCGCCGGCGATCCGTCGACACCGACGGTCACCGGGGCTCCCGCTGCGTAGGTCATGACGTCCGCTCCCCTCGTGAGGTGTCCTCGCTGCTGACGCTAACGAGCGGCACGACCAGCGGGAACGGTCGAAGGTCCCGAGTCGGGCACCCTCCGGCCCGGTCCGGCGGCGGGATCCACGCCGGACCGGGCCGGTCGCGGCTACCGGCAACTACGCTCACTCGACCGGACGAGTCTTTACAGTCTCGGGGTGATCGTTACCGAGCCGGCCGCGCTGGCGACGCTCGTGCGGCGGAGTCGAGTCGTCGCGGTGTCGTTCACCATATTCTCCTGCGCGGTCTACCTCTGGGCGACGCTGCGGCAGTGGAACGTTCCTGATGCCCTCGGCCGCCGCGTTGCTTACGCGGGGCTGCTCGGGTTGCCGTTCGTCCTCGCGGTGGCGCATCCGATGCTGTTCCGCCGATTGCGCCGGCGGTCGCGGCACCTGCCGGGCGCTTTCCAGCTCGGCAGCCGCGACGGGCGACCGGCATTGATCGCTCCGAAGCCCCATTCGCCGCACGGCGCAGGGCTCATCCTCGGGGGTATGTTCGCCGCCGGCCGGGCAGGCAACCTCGTGACCGGAGAGCAGGACCGGTACACGCAGTTCCTCGGCCTCACTGCCGCAATGTTTCTCCTGGCCGGGAGCGCCTGGTCCATGTTCGGACGCCCCTACCTGGTGATCGGAGCGGACGGCGTCTGGGTCGGATCCTTCCGCCCGGCCCTGATCAGGTGGGATTCCATCAGTCCGACGGTTCTACCGGCATCAGCACGACAGGACCGGGCCCTGCGGATCCCGGTCGCGGCGGTCGTGGCGTCCACATCGGTCGCGCTGTCAAGGCCTGCCGCGACTGCCTCCGGAGTCTCAGCGCAGACCTGGAACCGCCTTGCCGGGCGCGGCCTGGACTACGACGCCAACGTCAACGTGTTGCTCGGCACCGACCCCGTCCCGGCGCCTGGCCGGGCCGGCAGCGGTCTCGCCTGGATACCACTCGACCTGCGGGCCGTCGCCACCGACCACGACCTCGTCGCCAACACCATCCGCTACTACCGCGGGAACCCGGCAGCCCGAGCAGCTCTCGGTACCGAGGCGGGCCACAGCCAACTACTCAACGCCGTCGGCAAGGCCGAAGGCGGTGTCCACAAGCCTTCATCGCACTAGACGTCTTCGAAGTAGGCGAGCACAACCTCGCAGATCGCCAGGTAAGCCAGCACGATGAGCCCGATTGCCCCGACCACGACGATCCCGGTCAAGGCGACCGCGCCGGCCAACCGGCCCGCCAGTCGCAAGCGCTCCACGAGCCGATGATGCCCGACAGCGACGGGGCCGCGCGGCATGGCCCCGGCGCGCGCCGTGGTGGTGAAGCGCTGCGGCCCCAGTGGACCTCAGTCCGGCGCGGGCGGGACTTCCTCCTCTGCACCAGCGGCGTACCGCGGCGCAGCATCAGAGTTGAGCGGCCCGCGGACGGCCGCGTCGAACACGGCCGGGAAGGAAGGGCGTAGGTGACCACCGACGTCCGGGCCGACCGCCTGAAGGCCGGCGGGCTGCTCGCGCGCCCCCTGGTGACCGCGCCGGCACACGGGACGGCGAGCAGCTGAGTTACCCCTCCGGACCGTTCTCTGACCGAGGAGGCAGTCATGACCACATTGGTCGTCGTGGAATCGCTGTTCGGCAACACGCGGGCCATCGCGGACGCCGTCGCCGACGGGCTGTCCGCCGCCGGTCCGGTGACGGTCGTCGGCGTCGACGATGCCCCGGCCACACCCGCCGACGACGTGACGTTGCTCGTCGTCGGCGCGCCGACGCACGCGTTCTCGCTCAGCCGTCCGAACACCCGGAAAGCGGCCGAGGATCAGGGCGCGGAACACCACCCCACCGGCGTGCGGGAGTGGCTGGCCGCGCTGCCTGCGGACACCTCCGGCCGTGCGGCGGCGGCGTTCTCCACCCGGATCCCCAAGAAGTTCGTCCCGGGCTCGGCGGCGAAGGCCGCGGCGCGGAGGCTCGGCCGCCTGGGCTACCGGCCGGCGGCTCCGCCCGAGGACTACTTCGTGCTGGACACCGCCGGGCCGCTGCGCGCGGGCGAGATCGACCGCGCGCGGGCCTGGGGGAAACGGCTGGCGAAGGCCGTCAACAACGCGCCGCGACGCTGACCGAGGGCCGACGAGCGGCGCGGGGCAGCGGACGGCCACCCGTGGCAGGCTGGCCGTCCGCGCGGGGAGGGCGGGAGACGGAGGCAGCGGGTCGAGCGGATCAGGCGGTCACCGAGTGGCGGACGACCAGCACCGGGCAGTCCGCGTGGTGGACGAGACGCCGGGCGACCGAGCCCAGCGCCATGCCCGCAAAGCCGCCGCGCCCGTGGGAGCCGACCACGACCAGCTGCGCCGTCCGTCCGACGTCGAGCAGGGCCGCGGCGGGCCGGTCGCGGACGATATGGGTTCCGACCCGGACAGACGGGTGCTTGGCCCGCCAGACCTCGAGCGTCGCCTCGACCGTGTTCGTGGCCTCCTGCCGCAACCGGTCCCAGGTCGGCCACGTCCCGACGACCGCACCGGCGGCCGCGACCAGCGACACGTCACTCCAGGCATGCGCGACCACGAGGGGCGCCTTCCGCACCGAAGCTTCCTCGAACGCGGCAGCCAGCGTCGTGTCCTCCCCGCCCGAGCCGTCGACGCCGACGACGACCGGAGCGTCGGGTGCCACCGGACGCGTGCCGCGCACCACCGCGACCGAGCAGGCCGCGTGGGTCGCGACCGCCGCGGAGACCGAGCCGAGCAGCACGTTGGCGACGTCGTTCAGACCTCGGCAACCGACCACCAGCAACGCGCTGTGGCGGGACGCCTCCAACAACGCGGGCACCGGGCGCTGAGCCACGACCGATGCGCTCACGTCGAGTTCCGGCGCGACCTGCTGGGCGCGGGTGAGCGCGGTGTGGAGCGAACGGCGAGCGTCGGCCTCAACGGCCTCGTGGACATCCGGCAGCGGATACGGCGTGTAGGCCGGGACCGGTACTTCGAGGCCGGTGACGATCCGCAGCGACGTTCCTCGCGGCCGCGCGTACTCGACGGCCCAGTCGACCGCGGCGAGCGCGGATTCCGATCCGTCGATGCCGACGGTCACGACAAGGTTCCTGGACATCGTTGCCTCCTTGTCTCTGCCCCGATCCTGCGACAAGCCGCGCCGATCGGACAGAGCCCAAAGTCCCGAAAGCAAGGCGTGAACGGTATCGATCAGCACCCGTCGCGCAACCGATTCGCACTCGGACGGCGCCCGCGGATGCCGACGGTAGGTCGCACCCCCGCGCACCCCAGGAGCCCCCATGCGTCGCCTCACCCTCGCCGTCCTGCCGCTCGTCACCGGGGCCGTCCTCGCCGGTTCGCTCGCCGCCCCGGCCGTGGCAGGCACGACAGCCGCCGCGAAGAAGCCCGCGGTCACGAAGGCAACCAAGAAGGCCCCGTCCACGAAGAAGGCCACCCCCACCAAGAAGGCCACGCCCGCAAAGAAGGCCACCCCCACCAAGAAGCCGGCCACCAAGCCCACCCCGGTCACGAAGACCGTGCCGTTCTCCTACACCGGCACGGTGACCGCCGTCGACGCGGCGGCGAGCAAGCTCACGCTGACCGTCAAAGGCGGCAAGTCCGATCGTGGGACGACCGTGACCGTCACGGTCGCGGCGGGCGCCCGGGTCATCGTGGACGACGTCCGCGGCACGCTCGCGGGCGTACCGACCGGCGCGCACGTCGCCGTCGGCGGGGCGCAGGCCGGCACGGTCCGCACCGCGATCCGGGTCGTCGCCAGCAGCCGCGCGATCCCGGCGCCGGCCCCGACCGCGAGCCCGACGGCCACCCCGACGGAGGCCCCGACCGCGGCACCGACGGAGGCATCGGCCGCCTGAACCGCCCAGAGCGGTCGCACCCGTCCGATACCGTGCGGCCGTGCCCGCTTACCTCACCCGTCGTACCGTGCTCCTCGGTGGAGCGACGCTCCCGTGGGCCGCGGCTTGCCAATCCGGCTCGCCTGAACCCGCGCCCACCCGATCGACATCGTCGTCGAACCCCGCGCCGTCGAAGTCCACGCCCTCACAATCCACACCGTCCCCCGACCTCACCGCGCTGGAGACCTCTCTCGGCACGCTGATCGGCGCATGGGCACTGGACACCGGGAACGGCGTCACCGTGTCCCACCGCGCCGACGAGCGTTTCGGGTTGAACTCGACGTTCAAGGTCCTGGCCGCCGCGGCCGTGGCGCAGCGCGGCGGCCTGGACCGGGTCGTCCGGTGGACCCGCGCCGACCTGGTGGCTCATTCCCCGATCACCGAGCAGCACGTCGACGACGGCCTGCCGCTGGAGCAGGTGTGCGCGGCGTCGGTGACCCACAGCGACAACGCCGCGGGCAACCTGCTGCTGAAGGAACTGGGCGGTCCCGGCGGCGTGACCCGATTCGTGCGGACGCTCGGCGACGACGCCACCCGGCTCGACCGCTGGGAGCCCGCGCTCAACGCGTTCACGCCCGGCGATCCGCAGGACACGACGACGCCGGCGGCGATCGGCCGGACGCTGCAGCGGCTGGTGCTCGGTGACGGCCTCGACGGCACGGCCCGCGCGCTGGTGACGAGTTGGCTGCGCGCCAACACGACCGGCAACCTCCGCATCCGGGCCGGCCTTCCGAGCGACTGGACGGTCGGCGACAAGACCGGCACCGGCGACCAGTACGGCGCGGCCAACGACATCGCGGTGGCCTGGCCACCGAGCGGCGCACCGATCGTGTACGCGATCTACACCCGCCGACCGACCGAAGACGAGGAACGCGACGAGAGCGTGGTGGCCCGGACCGCGACGATCCTCACCCGCGCGCTCGGGCGGCTCTGACCGCGCTCAGCGGCACGGCCGACGCCGCGCACAGCCGCGAAGACAACCCCTCAGAGAGCCAAGTACTCCTCGACGCGCGGGCGGGCGGTGTCGTCGAACGCGGCGTCCTCAGCGTCGTCCAGAAAGAAGGCATCAACCACGGAGCGGCGGACCGGCCGCTCGGGGAGATCCTCCGGATCGACGAAACGGGCGTCCTCACCGAAGTCGGCACCCGGCGCGGGAGCTCCGTCGGCCGTGTCCTCCGGGTCCGAGTTCCAGCCCGGAGGCTGGTCCCAGTGACCGCGTGCGGTGGCCATCGTGCTCCTTCCGTCCGAGAGCGAAACGCGGGTCTCCTACCCTCCCTCGCGCCCATCCACACCTCGGTGGCCACGAGATGAAGTTCCGCTACCAGGCTGCCGCATCCGCGCCACCCCGGTTCGCACGGTCAGTACCGGCGCCTGCCCCGTTCGCCCTGGTTGACGTGATACATCCGTAACTCTGGTTTACGCAGGGCACACGCTCCGCGACGTACCATGCGGTGGACGATGTCCGGTAGTGAGTAAGTAGGGGTGGTAGCGCGGTGCCGGATTCTGCGCGCGCGGTCCGCGTCGACGTTCTCGGCGGGGTCCGGGCGTTCCGCGACGACGAGCCGTTGCGTCTCGGTGGTGCGCAGGTCCGCGCGCTGATCGCCGCGCTCGTCCTGGCGGACGGGCAAGCCGTCACGTACGACCAGCTGGTCGACGCGATCTGGGACGGCAGCCCGCCGCGCGCCGTCCGCCAGGCGCTGCACTCCTACGTCGCGAAGCTGCGCACCGAGCTGGAGCCGGACCGGGCCGCCCGGGCCGCCGCGACGGTCCTGGTCAGCTCGCCCACCGGCTACTCACTGGCGCTCGCCGACGACGCCGTGGACGCCTGGCGGTTCGCCGCGTCGGCCCGGGCAGGCACCCGCGCGCTACGCGACGGACGGCTCGCCGAAGCGCTCTCCGCCCTCGACACCGCACTCGCGGAGTGGGGCGAACCACCGTACGGCGACCTCTCCGAACGCGCGTTCCTCGCCGCCGACGTGGCCCGGCTCCGGGAGCTCTGGATCACCGCCAGGGAGGAGCACGCCGAGGCCGCGCTGGGCCTCGGCGTCGACGCGACCCTCCACGCCGAGCTGGACCGGCTGACCCGCGAGTACCCGCTGCGCGAACGCACCTGGGAGCTGCGGGCCCGCGCGCTCGCGCGCGACGGGCGGCAGGCCGATGCCCTCGCGGTGCTCCGCACCGCGCGGACGGTGCTGCGGGAGGAACTCGGCATCGACCCCGGCCCGGGTCTGCAGCGACTCGAACAGGACGCGCTCGACGGCCGTCTGACAGACACTCCGGACGCGACGCCGCGCACCACGGACGCGGCGCCGCGCACCACCGACACCCCGCGGCGGGAATCACCGCACCTGCCCGCGCCGCTCACGCCGCTGCTCGGCCGCGCGGACGAGCTCGCCGACCTCCGCGACGCCCTCGCTGCCCACCGCCTGGTGACGCTCGTCGGCCCGGGCGGGGTCGGCAAGACCCGGCTGGCGCTGGCGGCGGCCCGGGACGAGGCGGACGGTGACTGGTCGGCGGGCCCGTGGTTCGTCGAGCTCGCCGACCTCACGTCGCCCTCGCTGCTGGCCGTGACCGCCGCCGGGGCGCTCGGCGCCGCCGGAGCGCAGCGCACCGAGGACCTGGCGCTGTTCCTCCGCGAGGCGAAGGCCCTGATCGTGCTCGACAACTGCGAGCACCTCCTCGACGCGGTGGCCGAGTTCGTCGCGGCGGTGCTGCCGCAGTGCCCCGGCGTGACGATCCTCGCGACCAGCCGGGAGCCGCTCGGTGTGCCCGGCGAGCGCCTCGCGGAGCTGGGTCCGCTGGCCGGGGAGGCCGCGGCGGTCGAGCTGTTCGTGACCCGCGCGCAGGCGCTGATCCCCCGCTGGCGTCCGACGCCGGACGAGGAGCAGCAGATCGCCGCGATCTGCGCCGAGCTCGACGGCCTGCCGCTCGCGATCGAGCTGGCGGCCGCCCGATCCCGGACGCTCTCGGTCGACGAGATCGCCGCCTCGCTGCACGACCGGTTCGCGCTGCTGGTCGGCGGCGCCCGCACCGGTCCGGAGCGGCTCCGCAGCCTGGAGGCCTCGGTGTCGCTGAGCGTCGAGGACCTTCCCGACCGGCACCGCAGGCTGTTCGCGACGCTCAGCGTGTTCGCCGGCGGCTTCGACCTGGCCGCGGTGCGCGCGGTGGCCGACGGCGCCGGCGCGGACGACGTCGAGACGTTGCTCGGGAAGTCGCTGCTGACGGCCGACCCGACCGCACGTCCGCGGCGGTTCGGCATGCTGGAGAGCCTGCGCGAGTACGGGACGCGGCTGCTGCGCGACACTGAGCAGGCGGCGGTCCGCGCGCGGCACCGCGCGTGGGTGGTCGAGGCGTGCGAGGAGGCCGACCGCCACTGGCTCGGCCGGGACGCGGTCCGGTGGTTCGCGCGGGTCCGGCTGGAGCAGGCGAACGTGCGGGCGGCGTTCGAGTCCGCGATCGCCGACGGTGACGCCACCACCGCGCTGCGGCTGGCGGGCGCGCTGGGCTGGTACTGGTACCGGTTCGGCCACATCACCGAGGGCATCGGCTGGTCGAGCGCCGCGTTGCAGCTGGTCGGCGACGGTCCGCACCCCCGGCGGGCGTCCGCGTTCATCGCGATGGCGCCGCTGCAGTACCTGGCGGGAGCGCACGACGCCGCCGCGAAGGCGATCGGCGCGGCGCTCGCCGAGGGTGACCCGGCGACGATGACGACGAAGTACGTCCGGGCGCGGGCGTTCCAGGCGTACCTCTCGGCGGCCGACCCCGCGGCGGCGTCCGCGATCGCGCAGCAGGCGCTCGACGAGGCGCGGCAGTGGGGCGACGGACCGGGTGAGGCCGAGGCGCTGGCGGCACTCGGGCAGATCGCCCGGCTCTCCGGCGCTCCGGACCGGGCCGCCACGCTGCTGGAGCAGTCGATCGCGGTGGCGCGGAAGTCCGAGCACGGCTTCGCGGTCGCGTCGGCCGGGTGGATGCTGGTCAAGGTGCGGCTCGACCGGGGTGAGGCCGAGCGCGCGGTGCGCAGCGCGGTCGCGCTGTCCCGGTTCCTGGAGAGCGAGCCGGACGTCACGTCGTGGCTGGTCGCGCTGCACACGCTCGCCGGTGCGCTCGGTATGGCCGGGGAGGCCGCGGCCGGCGCTCGCCTGCTCGGGGCGGTGAGCGCGCTCGGCAGCGACATCGGGTTCCAGCCCCAGCAGATGGATCCGCTGGACTCCGAGCGGAACGTGCGGCTGGTGCGGTCGAGCCTGTCGTCGCAGGCGTTCGCCGAGGAGTTCCGGATCGGCATGCTCGGCCGCCGGGACGTCGTCGAGGCGGTGCTCGAATCGGCGACGGCCGCGCCCGACCCGATGTTCGACCGGTCCGGACGCCGCACGGCCTGACGCCACGGCCCCGGCCCTGAGCCGATCGTGGCTCACGTCCGTCCTCTGGGCAGAGGGATCGTCCACGTGCGGCTCCACGAGCCGGGAGAAGTCATGCCGAAGTACACGCTCATCCGTCGGGCCGCCCGGTTGCTGGGGTGGACCCGGAACCCGCTGTGCCGGCCGGTCGACCGTGCCGAGGGCGCCCTGCGCGTCGCGGCAGGCCTCGCGGTCGTGCTGACGCTGGCGCTCGCGATCGGCGCCGGGGCCGTCCGGTACGAGCGCGAGACCGCGGACGCCGTCGCTGCGCGGAGCGTCCTGCTCCACGTCCCGGTCGAACTGCGCGCCGACACGCCGAGCGCCCGCACGGACGCGATCGGCCCGGGTGTCGTCGCGACCTGGACGCTGCCGGACGGCACTGTCCGCACCGGGCGGGTCTACACCGGCGAGATAGCGGCGGACGGGGACACAGTGACCGTGTGGATGGATGCGTCCTATGAGGCGGTGCATCCGCCGGCGACCGATGCCGAGTTGCTCCAGCGCGCGGTCCTGGGTGCGGTGCTGACGTTCCTGTTGGTGCTCGCGGGGCTGGCGGGCGCTTACCGGATCGCCCGGCGCCGCCTCGACCGGCACCGCGACGCGGCCTGGACCCGCGACTGGCTGGTCGCCTGGCAGTCCTGGCACGACCGCTCCCTCTGAAGCGCCCGCACTCCGGGCCCCAGGTCCCTTCCCTCGGCGGCTCGGCGGGGGAACACTCGACCTATGGACAGCCGCCTCTGACCGGCGCCCGCCGCCGGTTCCGACGCTCCCGGGGTGAGCGATGAGCCAACCCTCCGCACTGACCGGCCCGCTGAGCCCACCAAGCCCACTCAGCCCACTCAGCCCACTCAGCCCACGTAGCCCGCTGCCGGTCGCCTCGATCGACACGGTCGCCGACGCACTCGCCCGCTTGGAACACGCCGCAGCCGCGCTCCGCTGCCGCCCCACCAGCGCCGAACACTCGTATCCGGCGACGCTCTGCCGGCGCCTGGTGGACGTCCGGTCCCGCTTCGACGACCCCGGCGAGCGCGGGCGGGCAGACGCCCGATCGGTCGCCGCCGCACTCCTCCTCGCCACGGAGATCGAACACTACTTGACTACATGATGTAGACAAGTGCACGGTGGACGGTGGAGGTGCACATGGCCGAATCCGTCTTCACCGAACCACGCCGCGAGGCCGACTTCCAGACCGCGTACGACGCGGTACTGGCCCAGTGGCCCGCGAACACCGAGGCGCTCGACGTCCCGACGCCCTACGGGCGGACCCGGGTTCACCGGTGCGGACCGGCCTCCGGACGGCCGCTGGTGCTGCTGCACGGCGGTGGTGCGACGTCGACGGCCTGGTTCGCGGTGGCCTCCGGCCTGGCGGACGCTTTCCGCGTGCACGCGCCGGACCTGGTGGGCGACGCGGGCCGCAGCGTGCCCGGCGACACCCGTCTCCGCCGCCCCGACGACCTGCACACCTGGCTGGACGCCGTCCTCGACGGGTTGAGCCTGGACCGGACGTCGCTGGGTGGCCACTCCTACGGCGGCTGGATCGCGCTGACCTACGCGCTCGCTCGCCCGCACCGAGTCGAGAGGCTGGCGCTGCTCGAACCGTCGTCCTGCTTCGCGCCGATGGCGCCGGCCTACCTGCTGCGCGGCATCCCGATACTGCTGAAGAACACTCCGGCCAGGCTCCGAGGGCTGTTCGAGTGGGAGACCCGCGGCCGCGCGCTCGACCCCGCCTGGTTCCGGCTGATGCTGGCGAGCACCGGTGGGCGCTGGCAGACTCCGGTGCTCCCGAAGCGTCCGAAATCGTTGCGGTTGGGTGCACCGACGCTGGTCGTGATCGGCGGCCGCAGCCGGTCGCAGGACCCCGACCGGGTCCGGCGCACCGCCGAGGCCCTGCCGGACGTCACGACGGTCACGATCCCGGAGGCCTCGCACCACACGATCCCCACCGAGGACGCCGACCGGCTCGCCGCCGCCGTCCGGACCCACCTCAGCTGAGGTCGAGCGTCACCTCGATCGGCAGATGGTCGGAGATCTCCGGCAGCGGCGGGTACGCCGGGTCGAACCGGCCGTCGAGCACCCGGAAGCCGGTCACCGCACCCGGCGGCAGGTGCCAGCTGCCGTACCAGCGGTCGATCCGGCGGGGCGGGTGCGGGTCGTCGGGCCAGTGCCCGACGGTGGCGGTCCACGGGGCTCCCGCGAGGCGGGCGCAGTCCTGGAGCCGGCCCTGGCGCTCCAGGACGGACGGCGCGCGGCGATCGACCCCGCCGCCGGGACCGAAGGCCTGTGCGTGCACCGGGTGCCAGGCCACCCCGGCGTACGGGTCCGGGTCGTAGGACGAGTCGGCGGCCACCCCGTTGAAGTCACCGCCGACGATCCCCGGCGTCGCGTCCGCATTGATCGCACGCAGTACCTGGGCGGCGTCGGTCTCGCGCCAGGCCGGGGAGTACGGCGAGAGGTGCACCGAGGCGACCCGAAGGGTCGGACCGCCGAGGTCGAACACCGCGGCGACCAGCGAGTGCCACATCCCGGCATCGGCCCGGCCCAGCCGGGTCAGCGAGCCGGGCACGACCTCGATGCCGTCCCGCCAGAGCAGCCCGGTGTGGTGGGCGCCGCCGCCGACGCCGCAGGCCGGAACGCCGTCGACCGTGCAGACGCGGCCGGTCGCCTCGGCCAGCTGGTGCACGTGCCGCTCGGCGAGCTCGGCCTTCTCCTGCCACTCGCGCTCCGGCGCGATCACCTCCTGCACCGCGATCACGTCGGCGTCCGCCGTGCGCAGGAACGCCTCCACCGCGCGGTAGCGCTCCTGCTCGGACGCGGAGTCGGAGCCGTACAGGTTCAGCGTGTTCAGCGAGACGGCCCTCACGAGGCACGCCCGGGGCGGATCAGAACCTCGCTGCCCACCGGCACGAACCCGGCGGCGAGGAACGCGCGCAGCGAACGGGCGTTGCCCGGCGACACCGCCGCGAACACCGGCTCGCCGCGGGGCACCAGCGACAGCGCGGCCCGGATCAGCGACCGGCCGCTGCCGCGGCCGTGTGCGGTCTGCGGGTGCAGCTCGATCGACAGCTCCGGACGCCCGGCGATGCCCTCGGCGAGCGTCACCAGACCCCGCTCGTCGCCGTAGACCTGGACGTTCGCCCGGCGCGCCCGCGCGTACGCGACCCGGGGATGGTCGTCGGCGCCGGTCAGCGTGGCCAGCGCGGCGGCGCCACCGGTGCCGCGGCCGACCAGGGTCGCGTCCAGGACGCCGATGTCGCCGTCGGGGCCGGCGAGCGCGCGGAGGAAGTCCGGGGCCATCGCCCCGCCGTAGCCGTCCGGTTTCTCGGCGGCCACCTGCGCCGCGGTCAGCGCCGTGGCCACGACCGCGTGTCCGGTGAACGCGACCGCGCACTCGTGGCCGTCCGGCAGCGGCGGCAGTCTCGTCACCGCTCCGTCGGGCGCGGGGAACCGCCCGTCGGACGCGTCCAGGAAGTACCGGAGCAGGGGATGCGAGTCAGCCATGCGGAGAGCATGCGACATCACGTCGATACGGGGGCGACTCCGGCCCCGACCCGAAGTGTGGTATTAGGTACTATTTCCTTTTTGCGAGGTCTAGACCGTGGGCCCCGTTCCGCCTGCCGGTCACGAGCCGGCGGTTTCGTCGTGGAGAACGGTGAACGGCATGGTGACGACCCTGAGCCCGGAGGAATTGTCTCCACAACGCCTTGACGCGGTCCGGCGCGCCGAGGCCACGCTGTCCGCCGGCCCGATCGCGATGGACGCGGTCGCGCGGACCGCGGCTCGGGTGGCGAACGCGCCCGCCGGGCTGGTCTCCCTGGTCGGCGACGAGTGGGACGACTTCGTCGGGGTCCACGGCGTGTCCGACGACTTGATCCGCAGCCCGCGCATCGAGGTCGCGGACTCGCTCTGCCGCAACGTCGTGGTCTCCGCCGCCCCGGTCGTCATCCCCGACACGCTGGCCGACCCCCGGTCCCGCGACGCCGCCGCGGTGCCCGATCTGGCCATCGGCGCGTACGCCGGGGTTCCGCTGCGCGGGCGGGACGACCAGGTGGTCGGCGCGATCTGTGCGCTGGCCTCCCACGCACGGGACTGGACGCCGGAACAGGTCGCGGCGCTGACCGGGGTCGCCGAGACCGTGAGCCTGCTGCCGGGCGTGGCGGCGGTGAGCGCGGAGCTGACCGCCGGGATGCTGGATCCGCCGCCGCTGCTGGACGCGCTGGCCGAGGCCTTCGTCGCGGTCGACGCCGACGGGGCCGTGCTGGCCTGGAACACGGCCGCCGAGGCGCTGTTCGGCTGGACGCTCGAGGAGGTCGTGGGTCGCCCGCTGTGCGAGGTCGTGTTCCCCGACGCGATGGAGCAGGTGCAGGAGGCCGTGCGGGAGTCGGCCGCCGACGACCGGCCCGGTCCCCGGCGTCGCCGCACGGTCTGGGCCACGACGCGGTCCGGTGACCAGCGTCCGATCGACGCCACGTTCTCGGTCGTGCCCGGTCGCCACGGGCCGGTGACCTGCGTGTCGATGCTCGATCTGTCCGACCGGGTCACCGCCGAGGCCGACGCCAGCAGGCAGAAGAGCTTCCTCCGCGCGCTGCTCGACAGCATGGACACCGGGGTCTTCGCCGGTGACGCCCACGGCCGCACGCTGTTCGCCAACACCGCGTTGCGGCGCATGCTCGGGGTGACGGACACGACCCCGCTGGCCGAGAGCACGGTCGCCAGGAACGTGCTGTGGCACCCCGACGGCACCCGGCTGCACCCCACCGAGTACCCGTCCGCTCAGGCGATCTCCGGGCGGCACGTACGCGACCTGGACCTGGACCTGCGGATCCCGGGGCGGCCGGTGCGCCACCTGATGATCAACGCGGAGCCGATCCAGGTCGGCGACGCGCGGCTCGGCGCCGTCGTCGTGCTGCACGACGTCACCGCGCAGCGCCGGGCCCAGCGGCTCGGCGCCTGCGACCTGGCCGTCTACCGGGCGCTGCTCGCCGCGCCGACGCTGGAAGCGGTGGCTCCGCGCCTGGTGGAGGCGGTGGCGTCCGCGCTGGGCTGGCGGCGCGCGGAACTCTGGCTCACCGATCCGGTCGGCGACGTCCTGCGCCCGACCGCGTCCTGGGTGAGCGACGAGACCGGGACCGGCGTCCCCCACCAGGCACCGACCGGCTCGCTCGGCGCCGACGAGGACCTGCCCGGCGCCGCCTGGGCGGCCGGGGCACCGGTCTGGATCGACGACCTGACCACCACCGGCCTGCGCGCGCCCGACCAGCGTCTCCGCACCGGGCTCGCGGTTCCGGTGGGGTCCGCCGACCACGTCGTCGGGGTACTCGCGCTCTATACCGACCTCCCCGACCCGGATCAGGAGGCGGTCATCGCACACCTCGCCGGGATCGCCGCCTACCTCGGGCAGTACCTCGAACGCTGCCGGACCGAGGAGCTGGCGCTCCAGCTGGCCCGGACCAAGGACGAATACCTCGCGCTGGTCGGCCACGAACTACGCACGCCGCTGACGTCGATCGCGACCTACGCCCAACTGCTGGCCGACAGCCCGGATACCTGGGCCACCGACGGGCCGCAGCTGCTCGCGGTGATCCAGCGCAACACCGCGGTCCTGATGGCAATCATCGACGACCTGCTGGACCTGGCCGGCTTGGAGTCGGGACACATCGCGCTGGAGCCGGTCGACGTCGACTTCGCCGCGCTGGTCCGGGACCGGGTCGAGACGATCGGCTCGGCCGCCGACGCGGCCGGCCTGACGCTCTCGGTCGACGTCCCCGAGGCGCTGCCGCTGCACGGCGACCCGGAGCGGCTCCGGCAGATGCTCGACAACCTGCTGTCCAACGCCGTGAAGTACAACCGCGACGGCGGGTCGGTCACCGTGCGCGTCACAGTGCGGGACGCGACCGCGGTGCTCACCGTCGCCGACACCGGCACCGGCGTGCCCGCCGACGAGCACGGCCGCCTGTTCCAGCAGTTCTTCCGGTCCGCGGAGACCCAGCACAGCGGCATGCCGGGGTCGGGGCTCGGCCTGGTCGTCACCCGGACGATCGTCGAGCGGCACGGCGGCCGCATCACGACGACCGACAACGACCCCGGGTTGGTCGTGACGGTCGAACTACCCCTCGGCGAGTGAATGGCGTCGCCGGGTCGCTCCCTGGGCCGCGCCGCGACACGCCACCCCGTGAGGAACGCGGAGCGGTCCAGCTATACCTGGACCGCTCCGCGTTTCATCCGATCGTCTCCGGTCGGCTTAGCGCCTACTAGCGCGCAAACCTTTAGATGTATGAGAATCGCGGTCATGCCGACCACCGTCTGGGGCCTCGTCGACACCGCCGCCCGGGAGCGGCCCGACTCGGTCGTGGTGGCCGACGACCGCGGTCGCGCGCTGACGACCGTCGCGTTCCGCACCGCGGCCGAGCGGGTGGCCGCCGGGCTGCACGCCCACGGCGTCGCGCCCGGTGACACCGTGTCCTGGCAACTCCCGACGACGATCGAAGCCGCCGTGCTGATGGCCGCCTGCGCGCGGCTGGGTGCGGTGCAGAACCCGATCATCCCGGTGTTCCGCGAGCGCGAAGTGAGGTTCATCGTCGAGCAGGTGCGGCCCCGGCTCGTCGTGGTGCCCGAGCGCTGGAACGGTTTCGGCCACGGCGACCTGGCCCGGTCGCTGGGCCCTGACGTGTTATCCACGGATCCCGACGTTGGGCTGCCCGTATCGGACGCGGAGGTACCCGCGCCGACGGATCCCGGCGGCTCGTGCCGGTGGATCTACTACTCGTCGGGCACCACCGCCGAGCCCAAGGGCGCCCGGCACACCGACGCGTCGGTGATCGCCGCCTCCAACGGCGTCGTCGACCAGTTCGGCCTCGGCCCCGGTGACGTCTACCCGATCGCCTGGCCGCTCGCCCACATCGGCGGCGTCGCGATGCTGGTGTCGGCGCTGCGCACCGGCGCCCGCCTGGTGCTGTTCGACCGGTTCGATCCGCAGACGACACCGGAGCGGATGGCCGCGCACCGCCCCACGGTCCTCGGCTCGGCCACGCCGTTCTTCCACGCGTACCTCGCGGCCCAGCAGCGGGCGGGCGACCGGGTGCTGTTCCCCGCGTTGCGGGCCTGCGTCGGCGGCGGCGCCGCTACGCCGGAGACCGTCAATCAGCAGGTCGCCGACGTGCTGGGAGTGCGGGGTGTCGCCGGGGCGTGGGGGCTGACCGAGTTCCCGGTGGCCACCAGCGAGACACCGGACGACGACGGCGTCGGCACCACGGTCGGCCGCCCCGCCCGCGGCGTCGAGGTGCGGGTGGTCGACGGCGAACTGCGCCTGCGCGGGCCGCAGCAGTTCCTCGGCTACGTCGACGCGACGCTCGACGCGGATGCGTTCGACGAGGACGGCTGGTTCCGCACCGGCGACGTCGGCACGGTGGGCGGCGGCGGTCGCGTCCGGATCAGCGGCCGCCGCAAGGACGTCATCATCCGCAACGCCGAGAACATCTCCGCGTCGGAGATCGAGGACGTGCTCCTCCGCTGCCCGGGGGTCGCGGACGCGGCGGTGGTCGGCATTCCGGACGCCCGCACCGGTGAACGGGTCCGCGCGGTCGTGGTCGCCGAACCAGGACAGCACGTCACGCTCGAGGGCCTCGCCGAGCACTGCCGGAAGGCCGGGCTGGCCCGGTACAAGTGCCCGGAGGATCTCCTGCTGGTCGCCGAGCTGCCCCGCACGCCGATGGGAAAGGTGCTCAAGCGCGAACTGACGCGGTGACGATCAGGCCGCGGAGCGCGTCCAGGTCGACCTTGCCGCTGGCCAGCCGCGGTACGTCCGCGGGGTCGTCCAGCACGACCCAGCGCGTCGGTACCTTGAACGCGGACAGTCGCTGTCGCACGCCGTCGGCCAGCGTCCCGGGGTCGAGGCGCGTGACCACGACCGCGGCGACGCGGCGCACGTCGTCGTCGAGGTGGTCGGTCACGTGGGCCTCGGACACGCCGGGCAGGCTCCGCAGCGCGGTCTCCACCTCCACCGGGTAGACGCTCGCGCCGCTGACCTTGAACATGTCGTCGCGCCGCCCGCGGTACCAGAGGTAGCCGTCCGCATCGAGGGTGCCGAGGTCACCGGTGGGATAGAACCCGTCCCGGTCGAACACGTCGGCGCGGGACCGGCCGCAGATCGTCCGCAGCAGCCCCCGCCCCCGCACCCGGATCTCGCCGTCCTCGCCGGGCCCCCGCACCGCCCCGCTGTCCGGATCGACGATCCGGACGTCCACCCCGTCGAACGGCTGCCCGCAACTGCCTTCCTTTCCCACCGGCAGATCGACGTCGAGCCGCGCGCCGCAGTAGGGCCCCAGCGTCTCGGTCATCCCGAACACGTTCGCCCGCGCACCCGGCGCCGGGCGCACGTCGTCCGGCAGAATCGCGGGCAAGCTGCCCGGCCCCAGGCGCGACAGGTCCGCACCGGCGAACGAGGGGTGAGCCGCGAGCCGCTCGGCCTGGTCGGGCCAGCCGCGGAACAGCGTGGCGCCGGTGCGTTCCAGGAAGCGGATCGTGCGGCCCGGCTCGGGTTCGGCCTCGGTGAGCAGCGTCGCACCGGCCAGCAGCGCCGACAGCACACCGGGGCCGAACCCGCCGGTCCAGAAGAACGGCATCGGGAGGTACAGCCGCTCGCCGTGGCCGACGCAGCGCGCGTCCAGTCCGGACGCGGTCGCGAACAGCGCGCTCCCGTGGGTGTGGACGACGCCCTTCGGACGGCCGCGGCTGCCCGAGGTGAACAGGATGACCAGGTCGTCCGCGGGCCGGACGGCGTCCTCAAGCGCGGCACGGACACCGGCCGGTGCCGCGGCACCGGGGAGGGCTTCGGTGCTCCAGACCGCGCGCAGGTGCGGCACGCCGACGTGACGGCGGCCGCCGGTCAGGCCGGGGGCCGCCTCCTCCAGTTCGTCGAGGTAGCGGCGGTTGCGGAACGCCGGCACCGCGATCAGGTGGCTGACGCTCGCCTCGCGGAGCTGCGCGAGCAGTTCCGGGGGCCGGAGCAGCGTGCTCAGCGGCACCAGCACCGCACCGATCCGGGTCACCGCGACCGCGGCGACCACCCAGTCGACGCCGTTCGGTGCCAGCAGGCCGACCCGGCTGCCCTTCCGCACTCCGGCGGCGACCAGCGCGGTGGCCAGGGTACGGCTGGCGTCGTCCAGCTCGGCGTAGGTGACCGAACGCTCGTCGTCGACCACGGCCTCGCGCGCGGCGTCGAGCCGCAGCCGCGTCCGCAAGACGGCGGGAACGGTCCGCTCGCCCCCCGGGCCGGCGCCGGCGCGCGCCGCCCACGGCGCTTCAGCCGCCGGCACGGAGGCGCTCCTTCAAGGCCGGAACGTCGAGTTTGCCGCTGGACATCGTCGGCACGTCGTTCTCGGCGAGCAGCACGATCCGGCGGGGCACCTTGTACGCCGACAGGCGGTCGGCCAGCCGGCCGCGCAACGCGTCCGCGTCGATCTCCCGGCCCGGCGGCACCCGGACCGCGGCGGCCACGATCTGCCCCCGGGCCGCGTCCTCCAGGCCGACGACGTGCGCGGTCAGACCGGCGACGTCCCGGATCGCCTCCTCCACCTCGGCCGGGGAGACGTTCGCGCCGGATGTCTTGATCACGTCCCCCCGCCGCCCCCGGAAGTAGTAAAAACCCTCCTCATCGACGACGAACAGGTCACCGGTGCGGAACCAGCCGTCGGCGTCGAACACCTCGTGCCGTTCCCGGCCGTAGTACCCCTCCATCAGCGCCGGACCGCGCAACCAGAGCTCGCCGAGGCGTCCGGGCGGGCAGTCCGTGCCGTCGTCGGGGTCGACCACCCGGGCCTCGAACCCCGGCACCGGACGCCCGAACGACCCGCGCCGCCGCTCGGGCTGATCGCTCTCGTCCGGGCTGGCCAGGCACACGCTGCCGGTCTCGGTCAGCCCCAGCATCTGGTGCCGCAGCTGCGGATCGGCCGGCCGGACGTCAGCGGGCATGATCGGGTACAGGTTGCCCCGCCGGATCGAGGACAGGTCCCGCCGCGCGAACGTCGGGTCGCGCGGCAGGTGCGCCACCGACTGGGCGTAGCCGTTGACCATCGTCGGGCGTTCGCGCTCCAGGACGTCCAGCACGCGCGCCGCGTCCGGCGCGTTCGAGCAGACCAGCCGACCGCCGGCGAGCAGCGTCCCGAGCAGCGCGTACGCGAACCCGCCGATCCAGAAGAACGGCGAGTTCGAGAACAGCACCTCGTCGTCAGAGAAGCGGCGAAGGTCGTTGAGGTTCGCGAGGTGCTCCAGCAGCGCGCCGTGCGTGTGGATAACACCTTTCGGCGCGCTGGTGGAGCCCGACGTGTGCACGATCACCAGCCGGTCCCCCGGGCCGACGTCGTCCTCGGCGGCGCGCAGCACCTCCGGCGGCACCGCGTCCCCGTGGGCGAGCAGCGCGGCGACGGTCCGATCCGGATGGACGGCGTCGGACGAATCGTGGACGAACACGTGCCGCAGCGCGGGCGTGGAGGCGGCGGTGGTGAGGTCCAGGTCCTCCAACGCGGCCACGTAGTCGTGCCCCCGGTACGACCGGGCGCTCAGCAGCACCTCGATGTCGGCGCCGCGCAGCAGCGTCCGCAGCTCGGCGGCGGTGGAGAACGTGCTCAGCGGCACGGTCACCGCGCCGATGCGGGCCGCCGCCAGCCAGCCGAGCACGAAGTCGCTGCCGTTCGGCTGCAGGACGCCGACGTGCGTGCCCTTGCCGACGCCGATCGCGAGCAGCCCCCGGGCGAGCAGGCTCGACCAGCGGTCGGCGTCGGCGTAGCTGAGCCGGTCGTCGTCGCAGACCACGAACCGCTTGTGGCCGTAGCGTGCGGCCTGATCGCGGAGCAGCGCGCCGACCGTCATCGCAGCAGCCCTCGCACGGCGGTCAGATCGACCTTCGCCGACGGCGTCCGCGGCAGCGCGTCGACGATCCGGATCTCCACCGGCCGCTCGTACGGCGCCAGTTGCGCGGACGCGTGCGCGAGCAGGTCGTCGCTGGTGACCGGTGTCCGGATCTCGACGGCCGCCACCGGCACCGCGCCGAGCCGCCGATCGGCGCGGCCGACCACCGCCGCGGCCCGCACGGCCGGGTGCTGCTCCAGCACCGCGCGGACGTCGTCGGGCAGGATCTTGAAACCACCGCGGATGATCGCCTGGTCGGCGCGGCCGAGGATCCAGACGAACCCGTCGGCGTCGATCCGGGCCAGGTCGGTGGTCCGGATCCACTCGTCTCCGGAGCCGAGCTGGGCGGCCCGCACCTCCAGCAGGCCCGGCTGATCGGGCGGGAGCGCGGCGCCGGTTTCCGCGGAGACCACCCGCAGCGCGCACCCCGGATGCGCCCGCCCGACGCTGCCGCGTTTGGTCGCCCAGTACTGCTGGTGGTCGGCGAGGTTCCAGCCGGCGACACCGCCCCCGAACTCCGTCGCGGCGTACGACACCAGCACGGGGACGCCGTACTTCGCGGTGAACGCGTCGGCGTCGTCCGGCGACAGCGGCGCGGTCCCGCAGATCACCGAGCGGACGCTACTCAGGTCGGCGCGGTCCAGGTCGGCGTCGAGCACCATCCGGAGCGCGGCGGGCACCAGGCTCACGGTGGCCGGCCGGTGCCGCCGGACGGCGTCCGCCCATGCCTCGACCGTGAACCGTTCGAGCAGCGCGAACGACCGCCCGTCGAGCACGCACTGCAGCACGCGGAACAGACCGCCGAGGTGCACGAGCGGGGCGTTGACGACCGCGATGCCCGACCGCAGGCGCACCCGGGCATCGCGGCTGCCCTCGTAGTGTTTCGCGCCCGCGAAGACCCGCTCCAGCGTGTCGTAGGTGAGGTCGATCCGTTTCGGCGGGCCGGTGGTGCCGCTGGTGAGCATCTGCACCGCGACGCCCGGCCGCAGCGCAGCCGACACACCGCGAGAGCCCGGCCGCAGCGCAGCCGACGCGCCGCGAGAGCCCGGCCGCAGCGCACGCACCTCGAGCGACGCATCCACGGCGAGCGTCGCCCCCGGATGATCCCGCACGTCGTCTGGCTGCCCGGCGACGATCGGGGCGCCGAGCTCCGTCAGCTCCGCCCGGACGCGCTCGGCGCCCCGGTGCGGGTTGACCGTCACCACACAGCCGCCCGCGCGGAGCACTCCGAGCACGATCCCGACCGACGCCGGGCTGTTCCGGAGCAGGACCGCGACCCGGGTGCCGGGCTCCGGCACGTGCGCGGCCACGGCCCCGGCGATCGCGCCGAGCTCACCCCAGGAGACCCAGCGTCCCTGGTAGTCGATCGCCGGGCGATCGGGCTCGAGCGCGGTCACCGCCGCGATCCGGTCCCCGAGAGTCATCGAACCCACCCCCGCCGCGGTGCGGTGGGATCAACCGCTGCCATCCCGACCGGGTTGCCGAGCCGCGTGTAGATCAGCGCCTGCTCGGTCGCCGCCCGGTACGGCCGGTCCAGCGACTCCCAGATCGCCCGCACCGTGCCCTGGGTCGCCGCGGTCGGCTTCTCCGCGATAGCTGCGGCGATCTCGTGAGCCCGGCCGTGCAGGGCGTCCGGGGAGGTCACCTCGGTCACCAGCCCGATCCGCAGCGCGGTCTCCGCGGACACCCGCTCGTCGTTGCCGAGCAACGCGATCCGCAGCGTCTCGCCGAGGCCGATCCGGCGCATCAGCCCGACCGGTTCCACCGCGCTGACCCGGCCGCCGCTGACGTGCGAGTCGAAGAACGTCGCATCGGTCGAGCAGATCACCACGTCCGCCTCGTTCACGAAGTAGAACGCACCGGCCGTACACAGGCCCTGCACCGCGCAGACCACCGGCTTCCAGACCTTCTGCCACTTCGGACTGAGCAACTCACCCGGATCCTCGTGGTTCCAGACGTCGTCGGGCTGGCCGTACGCCTTCTTGACGTCGAGCCCGGCGCAGAACGCGCGCTCCCCCGCCGCCCGCAGCACCACCGCGTGCACGTTCGGGTCGGCTTTGACCTGCTGCCAGGCGTCCCGGATCTCGTGGCACATCTGCCGGTCGAACGCGTTCAGCGCCTCGGGCCGGTTCAACGTGATCGTGGCGACCCGGTCGGGTGTGACCTCGTACAGGATCGTCATCGACACTGCCACTTCGGCGCGCGCTTCTCCAGGAATGCCTGCGGCCCCTCACGAGCGTCCTCGGTACGCACCACCCGCTCCCGGTACGCCTCGGCGAGGATCTCCGCGTCGTGCAGCGGCAGGTCGAGCCCGCGCCGGATCGCCAGCCGAGTACCCCGCACCGCCAGCGGTGCGTTCCGGTTGATCATCCCGGCGACTTCCCGGGCCCGGGTCAGCAACTGCTCGTGCGGCACGACCTCGGACACCAGCCCGAACTGGTAGGCCCGCTCCGCACTGAGCCGCTCGTGCTTCCCCATCAGCGCCACCCGCAGCGCGATGCCCGGTGGCAGCACCCGCGCGAGCCGCACCGACTCGCGTCCGGACACCAGGCCGATGCTCACGTGCGGGTCGAAGAACTCCGCCCGCTCGGACGCGATTGCGATGTCGCCGGTCGTGACGAGATCCAGCCCCGCGCCGCAGCACAGTCCGTTGACCGCGGCGAGCACCGGTTTGGTCATCGTCCGGAACGGCGGGGTGGCCTCCTGCGGCGCCTCCCACTGCGGATACGTGGACAGGTACGGCTCCTCGTAGATCACCCGCCCGTCGTCGGGAATCTCCCCCACGTCGGCACCCGCGCAGAACGCCCGCCCGGCACCGGTGACGATGATCGTCCACACCGCCTCGTCGGCCTCGGCCGCCGCGTACGCCGTGTGCAGTTCGCGCACCATCAGCGGGTTCACCGCGTTCAAGGCCTCCGGCCGATCGAACGTGATCGTCGCGATCCGGTCGGACACCTCGTAGCGGATCGTCTCGAACTCCATGGGTACCTACCGTCCGGTGAAGCGGGGCGAGCGGCGCTGGGTGAACGCCGCGAGTCCTTCTTTGAAGTCGGCGGTCCGGGACGACAGCTCGAGCGCCGTCGCCTCGTACTCCATCGCGTCGGCCAGGCCGAGCGAGAGCCCGCGGTGGATCGCGCGTTTGGTCAGCCCGACCGCGACGGTCGGTCCTGCCGCGAGCTGATCGACGACCGACGCGGTGGCCGGTTCGAGCTCCGCGGCCGGTACGGCACGGTGGACGAGACCCCAGTCGGCAGCCTCGGCACCACTGACCTTGCGCCCGAGCAGCAGCATCTCCTTCGCCCGCGCGACACCGGCCAGGCGGGGCAGCAGCCAGGTCGCGCCGCTGTCGGCGCTGAAGCCGCGCTGGACGAACGGCTCCCAGAAGCAGCTGTCGTCGGTGGCGATCGTGAAGTCCGCGGCCAGCGCCAGCTGGCAGCCGAGCCCGGCGGCGTACCCGCGGACCTCGCAGACGACCGGGAGCTGCACCTCGGTGACCAGCTGGACCAGCCGGTGCGCCTCGACCGCGGTACGCCGCTGCACGGCGCCGGTGCGCGGCCGCGGCCGATCGCCGCGGTTCGTGCTCACCCAGTCGGCTCCGGAGCAGAAGTCCGGTCCGGTGCTGCCGAGGACGACGACGCGCAGATCGTCGTCGGTGGCCGCGGCGCGAAGGACGTCGATCAGCGCGCCGACGGCGGCGCTGTCCAGTGCGTTCTTGCGGGCCGGCCGGTCGAGGTCGACGCGGAGCACGCCGCCGTTCCGGCTCACGGCGAGACCGCTCACGCCGTACCTCCTTCCGGGCGCCCGATGCGGGACGGCCCGATCGTAAACGCCGACACGGCGAAATATCTAGATGTATAAAGTCCTCGACGCCCAACCGAAGGGAACCGCCATGGGGACCGGCCGCGTGCTGTTGGACCGCGACGAGGAGACCGGCATCGCCCGGCTCACGCTCGACAACCCGGACCGTCGCAACGCCTACGACGCGGCGATGCGCGAGCAGCTCGGCGCGTACCTCGACGACCTGGCGCTCGACGACACGATCAAGGTCGTCCACCTGCGCGGCAGCGGCGACGTGTTCAGCACCGGCGCGGACATGGGCAACGCCTACGCCTGGTACGGCGACGGCACGGGGAACGACCGAAAACGCCGCCCCAGCCAGCGCCGGCGCCTGTCCGTCGACCGCAAGACGTTCAGCTTCTACCACAACCTGATCGGCTACCCGAAGGTCACGATCGCCGAGGTCCGCGGTTACGCGCTGGGCGGCGGGTTCGAGCTGGCGCTGATGGCCGACGTCGCGGTGGTCGCCGAGGACACGCTGATGGGCATGCCCGCGACCCGGTTCCTCGGCCCGGCGCTCGGGTCGCTGCACACGTTCTTCCACCGGCTGGGCCCGATGCTGGCCCGGCGCCTGCTGCTGACCGGCGACACGATCCGCGCCGCCGAGTTGCGCCAGTGGCCGATCTTCACCGAGGTCGTGGCCGCGGACGACGTCGCGGCGCGGGCCGACTGGTGGGGCCGCAAGATCGCCCGGATGCCCGCCGACGGCCTGGTCATCGCGAAGGAGGCGTTCCGCCTGGTCGAGCAGCTGCAGGGTTACCAGGGCGAGGAGGTGGTCAGCTACCTCGTCCACGCGTTCGGAACGAACCTGCAGTTCGAGGACGGCGAATTCAACTTCGTCAAGACCCGCGCGGAGCACGGCACCCGGCGCGCGTTCGAGCTGCGCGACGCACACTTCGAAGTCCCGGAACCGAGCTGAGTTAGTCTCAAACCTCCAGATGTTTCGGAGGAGAACACTCAGATGGCCGCCGAGGCGCGCGAGAAGCCACAGCGGATCGCCGACGAGATCCGCATGCTCATCGTCCGGGGTGAGTTGTCGGAGGGCGAGTCGCTCGGACGGGAACCGGACCTCGTCGAGAGGTTCGGCGTCTCCCGCCCGTCGCTGCGCGAAGCGCTGCGCATCCTGGAGGCCGAAGGCCTCATCTCGGTGAAGCGGGGCGCGCGGGGCGGGGTCGTCGTGCACCGCCCCGACCACCGGATGACCGCGCGGACCGCGGCGCTGGTGCTGCAGGCCCGCAACGTGCCGCTGGCCGACGTCTACGACGCGCGGCGGCTGCTGGAGCCGGTCGCGGCGCGGACGGTGGCGGCCTCGGACGGCCGCCGGGAGGCGGCCGGCGAACTGCGTCGGCTCATCGCCGATCAACTCGAGGTCGTCGACGATCCGGACGCGTTCGGGCGCGCCAACGCCCGGTTCCACGCGCGCCTGGTCGAGCTGGCGGGGAACCGGACGCTCGGCATCGTGGCCGAGATGCTCAACGAGGTTGTCGCCCGAGCCGTGACGACGGTCAGCCAGCCGAGCGCCGCCGACACCAGCGCCACCCGGCTGCGTGGCCTGCGCTCCCAGGCCCGCCTCGCCGCGCTGATCGAGGACGGTGACGCGGTCGCGGCCGAACACCACTGGTCCGAGCACATGGCGGTGGTCGGACGGGTACTGCTCGCACAGCGCGCGAAGACCGTGATCGACCTGATGCGACACGACTACTGAGCCGCGTTGCTCAGGCGCTCCGTGCCGGGCCCGCGAGCACCTGCGTCTCGGTGAAGCCGTACAAGCCCCACGGCCCGTTCTCGACGCCGATCCCACTCCACTTGTGCCCGCCGAACGGCAGGTCCGGTGTGACCGCGCCGCCGTGCATGTTCACGGTGACCTGCCCGGCGTCCACCTCGGCCGCGACCTCGGCGGCGTGCTCCGGGTCGGCCGACCACACCGAGGCCGTCAGCCCGTACCGGGTGCTGTTGGCGCGCGCGACCGCGTCGTCCACCTCGCGGTAGGAGATCACCGGTAACACCGGGCCGAACTGCTCCTCGTCGACGACCGCGAGCCCGTCGGAGACGTTCGCGAGGATTGTCGGGGCGAAGAAGTACCCCGGCCGGTCGAGGGCCTGGCCGCCGGCCGCGACCGTGGCGTCGTGCGCGACCGCGTCCGCGACCAGCCCGGAGACCCGCTCGAACTGCGGACGGTTGTTGATCGGCCCGAGCTGGACGCCCTCGGCGGTGCCCTCGTCGACCCGGACGTCCCGCGCGATCCCGGCGAGCGCCTCCACCAGGTCGTCGTGCTGTTCCTCGTGGACGTAGATCCGCTTGACCGCCAGGCAGGTCTGCCCGTTGTTGATGAACCCGCTCCAGAAGAGCCCGGCCGCGATGTCACCGATCGGCGCGCCGGGCAGGACGATCGCCGGGTCGTTGCCACCGAGTTCGAGCGTGACCCGCTTGAGGTCGTCGGCCGCGGCGGCCGCGACCTTCTTGCCGGTCGCGGTGGAGCCGGTGAAGCTGATCTTGCGCACGAGCGGGTGGGTGGTCAGCGACGCGCCGAGCGGGTCCGGCCCGGTGACGACGTTGAGGACGCCCGGCGGCAGCACATCGCGGAGCACCTCGCCGAGCGCGAGCGTCGCCAGCGGCGTGAACGGCGACGGCTTGATCACGACCGTGTTGCCCGCGCGCAGTGCCGGCGCGATCTTCCACATCGCCAGCGTCAGCGGGAAGTTCCACGGCGTGATCGCCGCGACGACGCCCAGCGGCCGCCGGTGGACCTCGGCGTAGCCGTTCTCGTCGTCCCGGACGATCTCCGGCCCGAGCTCGAGGTTGGCGTAGTAGCGCAGCCACAGCGACACCAGGAAGGTCTCGGTCGCCGCGTCCTGGAGCGGCTTGCCCTGCTCCGCGGTCAGGATCGCGGCGAGCTCGCCCGCGGCGGCGTCGACCGCGTCGGCGGCGGCCAGCAGCGCGGCTTTCCGCGCGTCCTCGTCGCGGCGCCAGCGGCCGTACGCGGCGTCGGCGGCGCGCACAGCGGCGTCGAGTTGTTGCGGCGAGACGGCCGGCGCGCTGGCGAACGGCTCGCCGGTGGCCGGGTTGATCACGTCGAAGTGGGCGGCGGTTTCGACTCCCGAGCCGTCGATCGTCACGGTACGGGGGTGGTCGGCGGTGACGGACATGCGAGCCTCCGAAAGGATCAGGGCTTGAGCAGGAGCACCGGCTTCACGGTGACGCCGGAATTGGCGTCGGCTTCTGCCTGGTCGATCGCCTCGAACGGATACTCGGTGATCAGCCGGTCGAAGGGGAAGAGCCCGCGCTTCCAGAGGTCGATCAGGCGCGGGATGAACAGCTGCGGCACCGCGCTGCCCTCGTAGACGTAGGTCACGGTCTTCCCCGCCAGCGCGGCCGGGAAGACGGTCAGCGTGTCCAGGCCGGCTCCGACCAGGATGCACAGGCCGGGCCGCCGGAGGACGTCGATCGCCGCGCTCATCACGGCGCTGACGCCGGTGGTGTCGAACGTGACGTCGAGGCCGGGCCCGTCGCCACGAACCGCGGCGATCAGGTCCGGATCGTTCCCGTCGACGACCCGGGTGGCGCCGAGCTCCGCGGCGAGTGCGCGCCGCGTCGGGTGGAGGTCGACCGCGACGATCTCGCTCGCCCCGGACAGCTTCGCGGCCATCACCGCGGCGAGCCCGACCGCGCCGACGCCGAAGACGCCGATCGTCTGGCCCGGCGCGAGCCGCGCGGTGTTGAGCACCGCACCGGCGCCGGTCTGGATGCCACAGCCCAGCGGGCCGAGCAGCGCCAGCGGGACGTCGGTGTCGACCTTCACCATGTTCCGCGCGGTCGCCAGCGTGAACTCGCCGAACGACGACTGCCCGAACCAGCGGCTGGTCACCCGGGCGCCGGACGCGTCGGTGACGCAGCCGCTGCCGTCGGGGCGCGATCCGGTGACGTTGTGCAGCTCGAACGAGACGCAGTTCGACGGCGCACCGCCGACGCACGCGTCGCAGGAACCGCAGGAGTCGAACGACAGCACGACGTGGTCGCCGGGCGCCACGGTCGTCACGCCGGGTCCGACCGCCTCGACGATCCCGGAGCCCTCGTGTCCCAGGATCGCGGGCAGGAACGTGTCGCCGAGCAGGCCGCTGCGTCCGAACTGGTCGGTGTGGCACAGCCCCGCGGCCACCACCCGGACCAGTGCCTCACCAGGGCCGGGTGGGTCGACGGTGACGGTCTCGATCGAGTAGGGCCCGGTGAGGTCGCGAAGGACAGCACTACGAGAGTGGGTCATCGGGTCAGGCTCCGATCCGGGCGGGAAGCGACGCGATGCCGTGGATGAAGTTGCTCTCCAGCGGCACCGGCTCACCGAACTCGATCGACGGCACCCGGGTCAGCAACTGCCCGATGATCGCCCGCAGCTGGGTCTTCGCGACCCCGCTGCCGAGGCAGTAGTGGGCTCCGCCGCCCCCGAACCCGACGTGGAGGCTCTTGCGCCGGCGCAGGTCGAACACGTCCGGCCGGTCGAACACGGTCTCGTCCCGGTTGCCCGAGCAGTAGAACAGCGCGACCTTGTCACCGGCGGCGATCTGCGCGCCGTGCAGCTCGACGTCGCGGGACGCGGTGCGGGTGAACTGCATGACCGGGGTGGAGTACCGGACGAACTCCTCGATCGCCGGCATGATCCGGCCGTCGTAGTCCGCCAGCAGCCAGTCCCGCTGCTCGGGGTAGTCGTTCAGCGCGAGCATCGTCCGGGTCGTGGCCTGCTTGGTGGTGTCGTTGCCCGCGACGCTCATCAGCACCATGAACGCGCCGATGTTGTCGTCGGTCAGCCGGTGGCCGTCGATCTCCGCCTGGACGAGGTTGGTCATCAGGTCGTCGGCCGGGTTCTTCCGCCGGTGCGCGGCCAGATCGGCGCCGACCTGGAACAGGTAGAGCACCTCGCCGAACGCGAACGAGTGGAACTCCTCGCGGGACAGCCCGGCCGCCTCACCGCCGCCGACCAGGTGCTCGGCGGCCTGGGAGACCCGGTCGCGTTCGGAGTCCGGCACCCCGACGATGTCGGAGACCGTCGTCATCGGTAACCGGGCCGAGCAGGCCGTCACGA
Source organism: Cryptosporangium aurantiacum (assembly GCF_900143005.1). Taxonomy (NCBI): domain Bacteria; kingdom Bacillati; phylum Actinomycetota; class Actinomycetes; order Cryptosporangiales; family Cryptosporangiaceae; genus Cryptosporangium; species Cryptosporangium aurantiacum. Next base: position 413,692 of record NZ_FRCS01000007.1, on the reverse strand, counting down.
AATCGACGTCACCCGCCCCGATCAGCCCGTCGACGATCGACACGGCGTTCTGCTCGATCCGCTCGGTGATCCGCCCGATCGCCTTCGGGGTGAACGCCGCGCTGATCAGCTTGCGATACCGGGTGTGCTCGGGCGGATCCATCGCGAGGAAGAACGAGATCGCGACGGACTCCTCCGGCGACACCGGGTCGAGCGTGATGCCGTGCTTGGACTCGAACACCTCGCTGTCGCGGCTGACCGCGGTGATGTCGGCGGCGCGGGTGACGGCCCAGAACCCGCGCTGGTCGTGCGGGAAGTCGACTTCGATCGGTGGATGCCAGCTCACCGGCGCTTCGGCCCGCAGCCGGGCGAACGACGTCTCCCGCTCGGCGAACGGCAGCGACCAGAACCGCTGGGAGGAGATGTCGATCTGTGTCTGCACCGGATGGGGGGTCGCGAACAGCGTCATGGACATCGCTCCTCGATGAGCACGCGGACGCAGTGGGGCAACAGTGAACTCGGAGTTCAAGCTTGTCAAGCGGCTAGGAAGCCGCCCGGTCGTCGATCGAATACGGGCCGTTGACCTGAACGCAGAGTTCAGTTTAGTGTCGGCGCGCCGACCGAGTCGGCACTTTCCCCACGCGCCTCCGCCGCACCCGATCGCCCTCGGTTCGCCGCTCGACGTGGTTTCCTGCCCGGCCGACCAGGAGGTCCGCCTTGCCCGACGTTTTCCTCTACGACCACGTCCGGACGCCACGCGGCCGGGGCAAGCCCACCGGCGCGCTCCACGAGATCACGCCCGTCCAGCTCGCCGTGCAGACGCTGCGCGCCGTCCGGGAGCGCAACACGCTTCCCGCGGACGGCGTCGACGAGGTCGTCCTCGGCGTGGTGAGCGGCGCCGGCGAGCAGGGGCCGCTGCTGCCCCGGATCGCGCCGATCGCGGCCGGATTCGCCGACCAGGTCCCCGGCCTGCACGTCAACCGGTTCTGCGCGTCCGGATTGGAGGCCGTGGCGATCGGCGCCGCGAAGATCGCCGCCGGGTCCTGCGACGCGGTGATCGGCGGCGGCGTCGAGAGCATGTCCCGGGTGCCGCCGGGCTCCGACGGCGGAGGCCCGTGGGGCCTCGATCCGGCGCTGACCGCCGACCACCCGATGGTGACGCAGGGCGTCAGCGCGGATCTGCTGGCGACGCTCTGCGGCTTCACCCGCAAGGACCTGGACAGCTACGGGCTGGCCAGCCAGCAGCGTGCCGCCCAGGCGTGGGCGGAGGGACGCTTCGACCGGTCGGTGATCCCGGTGACCGACGTCCTCGGGTTGACGGTCCTCGAGCGCGACGAACATCTACGACCGGACACCACGCTCGACGGGCTCGACGCCCTGGCGCCCGCCTTCACGTTCTTCGGCGAGAAGCTCGGCCAGGACGCGATCGCGCTGCAGCGCTACCCGCAGCTGGAGAAGATCGAGCATCTGCACACCGCGGGCACCAGCTCCGGCGTCGTCGACGGCGCGGCGGCCGTCCTGATCGGTAACACCGAGGCCGGGGAGCGCCTGGGCCTCACCCCCCGCGCGAAGATCCGGTCGTCGGTCTCGCTGGGCTCCGAACCGCTGTTGTTCCTCGACGCACCGCCCGCGACCTGCCGCAGGGCGCTGGCCCGCGCGGGCATGGCCGTGCACGACGTCGACCTCTGGGAGATCAACGAGGCGTTCGCCGCGGTGCCGCTGCTGCTGATGAGCGAGCTGGACCTCCCGCACGACCGGGTCAACGTCAACGGCGGGGCGATCGCGCTCGGTCATCCGCTCGGGGCCACCGGCGCGATGATCCTCGGCACGCTGCTCGACGAACTCGAGCGCCGTGACCTGGGCACGGGCGTCGTCACGCTCTGCGCGGCCGGTGGCATGGGCATCGCGATGGTCATCGAGAGGGTCTGAGTCATGAGCAACCCGGTCACCACCGTCGTCGACGCCGACGGCATCGCCACGCTGACGATGGACCTGCCCGGCAAGACGATGAACACGCTCGGGGCGGAGCTGACCACCGCACTGGCGACCGCGGTGGACGACGCCGCAGCCGACCCGGCCGTCAAAGGCCTGATTCTGACGTCGGGCAAGCCGGCGTTCGTGGCCGGAGCCGACCTCAAAGAGATGGACTCCGGGAGCGGCAGCCGTCCGCGGACCACCGAGGAACTGCTCGACGGCCTGCTGTCGCTGTCGAGGCAACTGCGCCGGCTGGAGACCTGCGGAAAGCCGGTCGCCTGCGCGATCAACGGCACCGCGCTCGGCGGCGGGCTGGAGATCGCGCTGGCCTGCCACTACCGGGTGGTCGCCGACGACCCGGCGATCCTGCTCGGGCTGCCGGAGTCGAACGTGGGGCTGCTGCCGGGCGGCGGCGGCACGCAGCGGCTCCCCCGGCTGATCGGAATCGCCGCGGCGCTACCGCTGCTGCTGCAGGGCACGGCGATGAACCCTTCCGCGGCGCTGAAGGCAGGCGTCGTCCACGCGGTGGTCCCGGCCGAGCGGCTGCTCGCCGAGGCCAAGCGGTGGCTGCTGGAGGAGGGCGACCCGGTCGCGCCCTGGGACAAGAAGGGGTTCACGGTTCCCGGCGGGGCGGGCGCGCTCGTGCCGGACGTCCGGAACCTGCTGAGCGTCAGCAACATGAGGACGCGCGCGAACACGTTCGGGAACCATCCGGCGCCCGCGGCCATCTCGGCCGCGGTCTACGAGGGCACGCAGCTCCCGTTCGACACCGCGCTGCGTCTGGAGGGCAAGTACTTCTACACGCTGTTCACCAGCCCGGTCTCCAAGGCGTTGATCCGGACGATGTTCGTGAGCAAGCAGAAGGCCGACAAGCTGGCGGCACGTCCGGCGGGGGTGGAGAAGGCCCGCTACCCGAAGATCGGCATCCTCGGCGCCGGAACGATGGGCGCGGGGCTCGCGCTCACCGCGGCGAAGGCCGGGATCGAGGTCGTGCTGCTCGACCGCGACCTGCCCTCGGCCGAACACGGAAAGGCGTACGCCGGTTCGCGGCTGGCGCGTGAGGTCGCGAAAGGACGCCGGACGCAGGACAAGGCCGACGCGACGCTGGCCCGCATCCACCCCACCACCGACTACGCCGACCTGGGTGACGTCCCCCTCGTCGTGGAGGCGGTCTTCGAGGACCGCGCGGTCAAGAAGGACGTCATCGCGCGCGCCGACGCGGTGCTGCCGGCCGACGCGGTGTTCGCCTCCAACACGTCCGCGATCCCGATCACCTCGCTGGCGGCGTTCAGCAGACGACCCGAGCTGTTCATTGGTGCGCACTTCTTCTCGCCGGTCGAGCGGATGGCGCTGGTCGAGATCATCCGCGGCGAGCAAACCTCCGACGCCACGCTGGCGCGAACGCTCGACCTCGCGAAGGCGCTGCGCAAGACGCCGATCGTCGTCAACGACAGCCCGGGGTTCTTCACGTCGCGGTTCATCGGGTCGTTCCTCACCGCCAGCCTGACGATGGTCAACGAGGGTGTGAACCCGAACCTGGTGGAGAACGGCGCCCGGATGGTCGGCATGCCGATGGGCGCGCTGACGATCTCCGACTCGGTCGGCCTCGACCTGACCGTGCACGCGAGCCGCAGCCACGGGCACGGCGGCGACCTGGGCATCGTCGGCACGCTGGTGGACGCCGGTCGGCACGGCCGGAAGAACGGCAAGGGCTTCTACGACTACCACGACGACGGCACGAAGTCGCTGTGGCCGGGTCTGTCCGACGCGCTGCCGACCCGCGCCGACCAGCCCTCGATCGACGAGGTCAAGGCCCGGATCCTCTACGCCCAGCTCGCCGAAGGTGCCCGCGCGTTCGCCGAGGGGGTGCTGCCCGACGTCATCGACGGCGATCTGGGCGCGACGCTCGGCGTCGGCTTCCCGGCGCACCTGGGCGGACCGTTCGTCGCGATCGACACGATCGGCCCGGCGCGGTTCGTCGCCGAGTGCGACCGGCTCGCCGCCGCGCACGGCGAGCAGTACGCGCTGCCCCCGCTGGTGCGGGACATGGCGGCGGCCGGGCAGACCTTCTACGGATCCAACGCCGTGGTGTCCCCCGGCATCTGAGACTCATTGAGGAAGGGCGGCCGACGATGTCCACTGTTCCCCCCGGCGTCTACGCGCTGGCGACCGACGATCCCGAGCGCCTGGCGGTGGTCGGCCCGGACGGCTGCGAGGTGACGTTCGGCGAGCTCGGCGAGGCGGCGAACCGTCTCGCCAACGCGTTGCGCGCGCAGGGCCTCGGCCCCGGCGACGTCGTCGCGACGATGCTGCACAACGCGGTCGAGCACTTCGAGGCTGTGATGGCCACGACGCAGATCGGTCTGTTCCAGGTGCCGATCAACGTGCACCTGACGCCGGAGGAGGCCGCCTACATCATCGGCGACAGCGGCGCGACGGCGCTGATCGCCCACGACGACCTGGCGCGCGGGCTGGCTCCGGTCGCCGATCGTCTGCCGTCGGCGCGGTTCGCGGTCGGCCCGTCGGAGGTACCGGGGTGGGCCGACTACTCCGGTTGGAAGGCCGGAGCGTCGGCCGAGGCGCCGTCGGACCGGGTCGCCGGGACGTACATGGGCTACACGTCGGGCACCACCGGCCGGCCGAAGGGCGTCCGGCGGGAGATGCCGCCGATCGAGCCGGAATTGATGATCACGTTCTTCGGCGCGCTGCTGGGCGGCTTCGACCTCCACCCCGGGCCGGGCGTGCATCTGGCCTGCTCACCGCTGTACCACGCGGCGCCGGGCAACATCGCCGCGCAGTCGCTGCACCTCGGCCACACCGTGGTGATCCGGGCCAGGTTCGAACCCGAGGACGTCCTGCGCACGATCGAGCAGTACCGGGTGACCAGCTCGCAGATGGTGCCGACCCACCTCCACCGGCTGCTGCGGCTGCCCGACGACGTGCGGAAACGCTACGACCTGTCGAGCCTGACGAACCTGCTGGTGGCCGGCGCGCCGTTCGGTCCGGAGGCCAAGCGGGCGGCGCTCGACTGGCTCGGTCCGGTGGTCTGGGAGTACCTCGCGTCCACCGAGGGGATGGTGGCGATCGCGTCCCCCGCCGACGCCGTGTCGCACCCGGGGACCGTCGGCAAGCCCACCGGCGAGGTGCGGATCCTCGACGACGCGGGCAACGACGTGCCGGTCGGCGACGACGGGCGGATCTTCTTCGCGTCACCGTCGGCGTTCGTCTACCACAACGACCCGGAGAAGACCGCCGCCGCGGTGCGCTCCGACGGCTTCGCCACCGCCGGTGACCTGGGACGTCTCGACAAGGACGGTTACCTGTACCTGCTCGACCGGCGCGACGACCTGATCATCTCCGGCGGCGTCAACATCTATCCGTCCGAGGTCGAGCAGCGGCTGCTGCTGCATCCGGACGTGGCCGACGTCGCGGTGATCGGGGCGTCCGATCCGGACTGGGGCCAGACGGTGATCGCGATCGTGCAGACCGAACCGGGCGCGGTGCCGGGTTCGGCGCTCGCCGAGGCGCTCGACCGGCACTGCCGAGAGGGCCTGGCCGCCCAGAAGTGCCCCCGCCGCTTCGAGTTCCGCGACCAGCTACCACGAACGCCCACCGGCAAGCTGCTCCGCCGGACGCTCCGCGAGGAGGTGTCCGCGTCATGACGCCGCTTCCCTTACCCACGGTCAGCGACCCGGCGCTGCTGATCGATGACCCGGCCGGGCTCACCCCGGAGTGGCTGAGCCAGGCCCTGGGCTTCCCGGTGCGGGCCGCGCGGCACGCGCCGATCGGCAACGGCCAGATCGGCGGCAGCTACCGGATCGAGTTGGAGTACTCGCCGCCGGCTCCGCCCGAAGCGCCGTCGAGCGTCGTCGCCAAGATCGCGGCCGGCAGCGAGGCGCAGCGCAAGCTGCTCGGCCCGGCGTTCGTCTCCGAGGTGGGGTTCTACCTGCACCTCGCCGAACGGGTGCGCGCCCGGATCCCGCGCTGCTGGTACGGCGCGATCAGCACCGACCACGCGAGCTTCACCCTGCTCCTGGAGGACCTGACACCCTCGGTGCCGGGCAGCCAGGCCGCCGGGTGCACGCCCGCGCAGGCCGAGGACGCGGTGGTGAACCTCGCCGCGCTGCACGCGTCGTTCTGGAACGACGAGTTCCTGCGGACCGGGCTGGAGTGGCTCACGCTCCCCACGACCGAGCTGGCCGAACTCGCCGGTGCGGCGCTGGCCGACGCCACCGGGACGTTCGTCTCACGGTTCTCGTCCGGACTGTCGGCAGCGGACGCCGCGACCCTCACCGAGGCGGCGTCCGTGGTGACCGAGTGGGTGCTCCACCACCAGACGCCGTTCTCGCTGGTGCACGGCGACTACCGGCTCGACAACCTGATGTTCCCCCCGTCCGGGGCCGGGTCGGCCGGGGCCGGGTCGGCCGGGGCCGGACCGTCCGGGGCCGGACCGTCCGGGGCCGGGTCGGCCGGGGCCGGGTCGGCCGGGGCCGGGTCGTTCCGGGCCGGGTCGGCGGCGCTGGACTGGCAGGGTCTCTCGATCGGCCACCCGGGGCGCGACCTCGCGTACTTCATCGCGCTGTCGCTCCCCCCGGACGCCCGGCGCGCCCATGAGGAGTCCCTGGTGGCGGCGTACCACGCCGCGCTGGACGTGCCCGGCTTCTCTCTCGAGGACTGCCGCACCGGGTACCGGATCGGCATGCTGCAGGGGCCGCTGATCACGGTGCTGGGCTGCGTCTACTCCCCGGCGGAGCGGACGGCGGCGGCCGACGCGATGTTCCTGTCGATGGCGTCGAGATCCGCCCAGGCGATCCGCGATCTGGACACGCTCGCCCTGATCCGGAATCAGCGGTGACTCAGCTCGCCAGCGCCTCCCGTAGCTCCCGGCTCCCGACCAGGTTGGGCCAGCGGGTAGTCAGTGCTCGTGTGAGAGTCCGCAGTTCTCCGGTGATGCGAGCGGAGCCCGTCTCCGCGGCGACCGGGACGCACGCCAGTCCGATCTCGCTCGCGCGCTCGGGATCGGGACTGGCTGTGGCCACCAACGCATTGGCCAGCTTCGCCTGTTGGTGGGCATAGTCGCGGCGCTGACCGGGCGGGGTGGCGATGATTTGCCGCTCGAGGATCTCCACTGCTGCGTCCGCGCGGCCGCAGTCACGCCAGCCACTGGCTGACTGTTCCTCCAACGTCGCGAGGTCGTAGTGGTGCAGGTAAACCGGGGCGGTGTGGTCGAGGTCGCCGGGATGGTCACACAGGAGACCGGCGGCGATCTCGAGCCGTCGCTGGAATTGATCGGCGTCACCGAGTAGCGCCCACCCGCGGGCCTCCTGCTGCGCCGCCAATGCGCGTAGCAGGGGGCTGACGGGACCCGGTGTCCGGCCGGCCGCCGCGGCAAGCTCGACGACGTCCACGGGATCACCGCCGCGTAGCGCGATATTGCTCTTGCGGACGAGCATGTAAGCGACCATTTGCTGATCCCCGACGCCCTGCGCCCACTGGCTCGCCCGATCCGACCAGTGCATCGCGGCAGTGATGTCTCCCGCATCCTGGTACAACCAGCCCGCCATCTCGGCGTATTGAGCGAGAACGCGCAGCAGCGGCCCAGAGGTGCCTGGTCGGCTGCTGCGTCGCAGTTCAGCGAGCACGTCGATCTCGGCGGTGACGAGCCGGACAAGATGGCGTGGGCCGAGCGTCTTGTCGGCGGCGTAGTGCTGTCCGAGTGCGTTGCCGAAGTAAGCGATGACCTGCGGATCGGTGCGGGTCGGCTCAGCCAGGACGCGCGCCACGCGGTCGGCGGCGTCGAGGTCGATGACTCCCGCGGGCAGGAACGCAGCGAAGGTTCCACCGGCCAGCAGCTTGGCGAAGTCACGCCGCGACAGGCTCACTCGCACCGTCCTTCCGTCCGGTGTCCGCAGCTCCACGGTCACCATATCGGCGGCCTCATCGGTACACAGCGCTCCGAAGGTCGACATCGGCCGGGAAAGGTTCGCCGCACGGGTCGCGTCGCGCCCAGGGCCAGGGATGAGGGACCGGAGCAGGCAGAGCAGCCCTCCGGCACCGACCGCCTCGTCAAGCGCGGTGACCAACGAATGATCGGGCAGATGCTCTCCGCGTTCGACGCGGCTGATCCGTGTGTAGTCGTAATGGGCGGTCTGGCCCAACCTCCGCAGGCTCAGGCCCGCATCGCGGCGGAGGTGCCGCAACGCCATTCCGAAGACTTCGAGGGCGGCATCGCTTTCCATAGCGTCCTCCGCTCCATGTTGCCGCAACACCGATCGAGCCACAAACAGCGATCAGTCGATCACTCTAAGTGCTGTCGACCCTCGGTTGACGAAGGAGGGAACATGCAGATATTCGAGACCGCCCGCTTGAACACCCTCGACCGCTACTTCGCGGCAGTCACTGACACCTTCGGCGGCGGCGCAGCCCGGTCGTTGCTGATCACGCATCTGCTGCCCGACCGTGCGGCGTTCGTGAGGGCGGTCAATCGTGTGGCACCCGTCACGGCCTTGTTGCCCAAGCCCAAGAGTGCCGATCCGGACGTCATAGCTACCCTCAGCCGCGACTACCCGGTGGGCTGCCTCTCCCGGGGCCTGTTCAGCGACGCCGCCAGCGCCCTTGCCTACCTCGAACACCATGCTCCGGACCAGGACGTCGTACTTCTCGACGTGGGCGGGTACTTCGCTCCGACGTTGGGCCATCTCTGCGACCGGTTCAGCGGGCGCGTTGTCGGTGTCGTCGAGGACACCGAGAACGGCTGGCGTCGCTATCGCAACGCAGGAAAGCCGCCCTGCCCGATCTTCAGCGTCGCCCGATCTGCGCTAAAGCGGCCCGAGGATCACCTGGTCGGCTACTCGCTGGTCTTCAGCGCCGAGGCGCTGATCCGTGGGCTCGGGGACATCGTGCCTGGCCGGGCGACCGTGCTGGGGTACGGAAAGATCGGCGCGAGCATCGCCCGCTGTCTCCACGGACGCGGTGTGCAGGTGACCGTGTACGACACCGACCCGGTACGCACCACAGAAGCTCTGGCACACGGCCACACCGTCGCCACTGCTCTCTCGGACGCGCTGCGCGGTGCCGGCCTCGTCCTCTCGGCCACCGGCAACAAAGCGCTACGGGGCGACGACTTCGCCCTCCTTGCCGACGGTGCCTACCTCGGCTGCGTCACCAGCAGCGAGGACGAACTCGACGTCGGCGCGCTCCGCAGCTGGGAGCGGGTCCGGGTCGGCGACCACGTCGTCCGATACTCCCGGCACGGGAAGTCCTGGTACGCCCTGGCAGGTGGTGAAGCCGTCAATTTTCTGCACGGCGCCGTTGTCGGCCCGGCGATCGCGCTCGTCCAAGCGGAGATCCTCGCCGCTGCCGCACGGTGTGTCACCGCCGACTTACCACCCGGCTACCATGGCGTCGCCCCGCTGGACCGTCGCCGCATCGCGGCGCTCTGGCTTACCCACTTCAGGGAGCCGCTCGGTGATCCACGCCGATGACATTCGCGTCGACGTCAGTGCGTACCTCGACCGGTATCCCAACGACGCCACACGACTCGAATCGCTGACGGATGCGCTGACGCGGCTTGATGGCGACCTGACCGACCGCAGCACGCTGCCCGGGCACGTCACCTGCTCCGCAGTGGTCGTCGACCCACGCCGACGCGTGCTCCACATCCGCCACAACGTGCTCGGCACATGGCTACGGCCCGGTGGTCACCTCGAAGCGGCCGATACGACCCTCGCCGGCGCCGCCAGCCGGGAAGTCAGGGAAGAAACCGGCATCCATACCAAAGACCTCGAACTCCTCAGCCCCGTTCCCGTCGACGTCGACGTACACCTGATACCCGCCAACCCTGACAAGGGAGAGTTGGCCCATCACCACTACGACCTGCGGTATCTCTACCGCACCCGAACTGGCGCCCTCACCGTCGTTCTCGACCCTGACGAGGTCAGTGGACATCGATGGATGCCCGTTGGCAATGTGCAACCGGCGCACCTCCCGACCAGGGTCGCTCAGCAGCTGGCTTGACCGATCACCTCGGTGACCGGCGGGCGGCGCGGGCGCGTTGTTGGGCGACGAAGCGGGTGGCGGCGCGATTGAGCATCAACGGGGCGGCGCGGCCGAACCGCCATGCCATCCGGCCGCTCCGTGGCGTCACGACCATCGCCCGGTCGGCCGCGACCGCGCGCAGTACCTCGCCGGCCAAGCGGTCGACGTCGTACGGCTTCTGACTACCCTGCAAGAACAGGTCGCGGGCGACGATGCGCCCCACCGAGCCCTTGTCGAGGATCGGAGTGTCGACCGCGCCGGGGCAGACGACGGTCACGCCGACGCCGTGCGCGGCCGCCTCGGAGCGCAGCGCCAGCGACAGGCCGACGATCGCGTGCTTGGTCATGACGTAGCTGGTCAGCAGCCCGGACGGGAGCAGGCCGGCGAGCGAGGCGACGTTGATGATGTGCCCGGAACCGCGGGCGACCATCCGCGGATAGGCCGCGGAGATGCCGTGCACGACGCCGCGCACGTTGACGTCGATGATCTGGTTCCACTGGTCGGGCGTGAGGTCGGTCGTCTCGCCGCCGAACACGATGCCGGCGTTGTTGAACAGCAGGTCCGGGCATTCGACCTCCTCGACGGCGCGCTGGACGGCGTCCGCATCAGTGACGTCGAGGCGGGCCGCGCGGGCGCCCGGCAGGTCGGCGGCGACGCGCGACGCGGCGTCGCCATCAAGGTCGGTGCAGACGACCACGGCCCCGGCCGCCGCCAGGGCCCGGCACAGCGCGGCACCGATGCCGGAGCCGCCACCCGTGACGAGGGCGGTCTTGCCGTCGAACCGCACCTCCGTCACCCGAACGCCTTCGTGACGTGCCCGAGGACGTCGGGGTAACGCTTCAGGTGGGCGCCGCCGTTGATGTCGAGCACCTCGCCGGTGATCCACGCGGCCTGGTCCGAGCACAGGAAGAGTGCGGCCGCCGCGATCTCCTCGACGGTGCCCGGCCGGCCCAGCGGCGTGTTCTCCACGTAGTCCTCGACGACGCCGGGGACGCCCAGCGCGGGCTCGGTCAGCGGCGTCAGCACGAGGCCGGGCGCGATCGCGTTGACCCGCACGCCGCGCTCGCCCCATTCCAGCGCCGCGACCTGGGTGAGCATCGACAGCCCGGCCTTGGCCGCGCAGTACGCCGACAGCGCCGCGGCTGGCTGCCGCGCGTTCAGCGACGACAACGACACCGCGGCACCGCCAGGGCGCAGGCGGCGTCCGGCGTGCTTGAGGACGAGGAACCCGCCGGTCAGGCACGTGTCGACGACCGCGCGGAACTGGTCGGCGTCGTGGTCGACGATCGGCGCGAACGCGCTGATGCCCGCGCAGTTGACGACCGCGTCCAGTGGGTCCGGCGTCTGCGCGAACAGCGCCTCGACCGACGCCTCGACCGTCACGTCGGCCTCCGCGCTCGTGTGCGGCGGCCCGAGTTCCGCGGCGACGTCGGCGGCCTGGGCGGCGTTGCGGTCGGCGACCACCACCCGGTAGCCGTTCGCCGCGAACGCGGCGGCGATCGCCCGGCCGATGCCCGACGCGCCTCCGATGACAACGGCGTTCCTGTGTTCGTCCACGCTGGTCCTCACTGACGTCAGCAACCGTTGACCCGTGTCAGAACACGTTCTAGTGTCTGCGGAGCAGGCTGTCCAGCCTTGGGAGAAACCATGAGCGGACCCCAAAACCCGAGCGGCCTCAGCACCGCGGTCATCGGCGCCGGAATCAGCGGCCTCACCGCAGGCAAGATGCTCGGCGACTACGGAGTGCCCTACACCTGTTTCGAGTCGTCCGACCGGATCGGCGGGAACTGGGCGTTCGGCAACCCGAACGGGCACAGCAGCGCCTACCGCTCGCTGCACATCGACACCTCGAAGTACCAGCTGTCGTTCAAGGACTTCCCGATGCCGGGGTCCTACCCGGACTTCCCGCACCACACCGAGATCAAGGCGTACCTCGATTCCTACGCCGAGGCGTTCGGGCTGTGCGACCGGATCGAGTTCCGCACCGGGGTCGAGCACGCGCAACCCCGCGAGGGTGGTGGCTGGCGGCTGCGCACGACCGCCGGTGAGACGCGGGAGTTCGACTTCCTGGTCGTCGCGAACGGGCACCATTGGGATCCCCGGTACCCGGACTTCCCGGGCGAGTTCGACGGGCGGATCCTGCACTCCCACCACTACGTCGACCCGCAGACGCCGCTGGACCTGCAGGGCAAGCGGATCCTCGTGGTGGGGATCGGCAACAGCGCCGCGGACATCACGGTCGAGCTCTCGTCGAAGGCACTGCAGAACCGGGTCACGCTCTCGACCCGGTCCGGCGCGTGGATCGTGCCGAAGTACATCGCCGGGCGCCCCGGTGACCGGTTCCTCCGCACCTCGCCCTACCTCCCGGCGTCCTGGCAGCGCAAAGCCGTCCAGGCGCTCGGCCCGGTGCTCGCCGGGCGGCCCGAGCTGTGGGGCCTGCCGGCGCCGGATCACAAGCTGTTCGAGGCCCACCCGACCCAGTCGGTGGAGCTCCCGCTGCGGCTGGGTTCCGGCGACGTGATCCCGAAGGGAAACGTCGAGCGGCTCGACGGCTCGACCGTGCACTTCGTGGACGGCACCAGCGACGAATTCGACGTGATCGTCTACGCCACCGGCTACAACATCACGTTCCCGTTCTTCGACCCCGGGTTCCTGTCCGCTCCCGGCAACCGGATCCGCCTGTTCAAGCGGATCCTCAAGCCGGGGATCCCGAACCTCGCGTTCGTGGGGCTGGCGCAGGCGATTCCGACGCTGTTCCCGTTCGTCGAGTGTCAGTCCCGGCTGGTCGCCGCGTACGCCACCGGGCACTACCTGCCGCCGGCCGACGCCGAGATGGAACGTGTTATCACCGCCGACGAAAAGAAGTACCTCGGGCACGTCGTCAACCGGCCGCGCCACACCCAGCAGGTCGACTACTTCCTCTACGAACACGACTTGCGTACCCGGGAGATCCCGCGGGGCCTGCGTCGGGCCCGAGCGGCGGCCTGACGTGGCGGCGGCACCCGACGGCGACAAGCTCCTCGACCGCCGCACACCGCAGCGCAGCGACCAACGCCGGGCCGCGCTCCTGCACGCGCTGGACGACCTGCTCCGGGAGCAGACGTTCGACGAGATCAGCATCGCCGACGTCGCGGCGCGCGCCGGAGTCACCCGCTCGGCGTTCTACTTCTACTTCGAGAACAAGGCCGCGTCCGCGGCGGCGCTGAGCGCCGAGATGTGCCAGGAGGTGCTGGCCGCCACCGACGATCTGGTCACCGGCGACGGCACTCCGCGGGAACGCGTCGAGCGGGTGATCGCCGCGCTGCTGACGTCCTGGCGATCCCACCGCCACCTGTTCCGGGCGATGGTCGACGCCCGCCGCCGCAGCCCGGCCGTCCAGGGCCTCTGGGACGACTTCCGCGCGTCGTTCGTCGCCCCGCTCTCCACGATGATCGACGCCGAGCGCGCGGCAGGCGTCGCCCCACCGGGGCCGGACAGCCGCGCGCTCGCCACCGTCCTCCTCGAACTCAACGACCGGGCGCTGGAGCAGTTGTCGGACGGCGACCCGCTGGAACCGGAGCAGCGCGCCGGTGCGCTGGCCACCGTCTGGCTCCGGACCATCTACGGCACCGCCGCCGACGAGCATCGGAGCTCGACATGACCCACGCCACGATCCGGTTCCGCTCCGGTACCGACGACTGCGACGCCTGGCACTTCGCCGCCGCCGACGACAGCCTGGCCACCGACGCGGGCCGCCCGATCGCCGTGATGGCGCACGGGCTGGCCGGCACGAAGGACTCCGGGCTGGAGGCGTTCGCGCTGGGGCTGTCGGCCGCCGGCCTGGACGTCCTCGTGTTCGACTACCGCGGTTTCGGCGCGAGCGGCGGCGAACCGCGGCAGACGGTCAGCGTCGACGCCCAGCTGGAGGACTACCGCTCCGCGATGCGCACGGCGGCCGCACTGCCCGGCGTCGACGCGTCGCGCCTGGTGCTCTGGGGCGAGTCGCTGTCGGGCGGCACCGTGCTGCGTGCGGCCGCGGGCCGGGCCGACGTCGCCGCGGTCGTCTCGATGGTTCCGCTGGTGGACGGGTTCGCAGCCGGACGCCATGCGGTCCGCAGCGTCCCGCTGCCGGCGATCGCGCGGGCGTCCGCGCTCGGGATCGCCGGAAGCCTGGGTGCGCTGGCCGGACGCCGTCCGCCGATGATCCCGGTGGTCGGGCGACCGGGCGAGGTCGCGGCGCTCAGCCTGCCCGGTTACTACGAGGACTACCACGCGATCGCGGGCCCGACCTGGCGCAACGAACTCGCCGCGACGATCGTCACCGAGCTGGGCCCGGGGTACCGGCCGGCACGCGCGATCCGTGGGCTCCGTGCGCCCTGGCTGGTCCAGATCGCCGATTTTGACCGCAGCGCACCACCGCACTCCGCGGCCAAGGCCGCGTTCCGCGGCCGCGCCGAGGTCCGGCACTATCCCTGCGACCACTTCGACACCCAGCCGGGCAAACCGTGGCACGAGCCCGCAGTGGCGCACCAGGCGGCGTTCCTCCGCCGCGTGCTGACGACTACCGGAGCTCGGGCGCGAGCGAATCGATGAACCGGTCGGCGAGCCGGTGGACCTTCGTCATCTCGCCGCCGTGGAAGATCGCCCGCATCGAGCCCCAGTTGACGATCGAGAACAGGATGTCGGCGGCGTCGGCGGCACGGTCGGGCCCCAGCACCGCCAGGTGCTGGGTGAGCCGCGCCACCGACCCCACGGCCATCTCGCCGAGGATCCGCTTCGCCTCCGGATCCGCGCTGTGCTGCAGCGCCAGCGACGCCCGGAAGAACGAAGGCTCGCGCTCGAACGCCCGGATCAGCCGGTGGATCCAGGTTCGGACGCGGTCCTCCGCGGTGGCCTGCCGCAGCGCCGGGTCCGGACGGTCGAGCGCCGACCACTTCTGCAGGACGCAGGCGTAGAGATGGTCTTTGGACGCGAAGTAGCGGTACAGCGTGGCCCTGGCGACGTCGGCGGCCTCCGCGACGTCACGGATCTGGATGCGCTCGTACTCCTGCTGCCGGAGCACGGCGAGTGCGGCGTCGATGATGCGTTCCCGCCGGGCCAGCTGCCAGGGCGGCAGACCGTCCAGCGGCACACCGCCGGCCCCGCCCTCTGTCTCCGCCGTCATCGCGATCCGGACTTTAGTTAGCCGGGCCAACCTGGTCAATCGCGGGGCCGGGCACCGCGAGCGGGAAGCTGATCAGGAACCGTCTCCGGTCAGACCATGGACGGCATACCGCTGCACGAACGAACTGACCGACTGCGGATCGTCGGCCTCGAACGCGACCGAGGTCTGGAACACCGTGAACGACAGCAGCATGCGCGCGAGCCACTCGCTGGCGTCCTGAACGTCGAGATCCGCCCGAACCTCGCCCCGACCCAGCGCGGCCTGCAGGTAGGGCCGGAGGAACTTCGACGTCCGGCGCAGCGCGTGCGGGCTCTGGGTCATCAGCATCCGGATCATCGCGGTCCGGCTGTTGCCGAACTGGTCCGGGCCGGGGTGCAGCGCCCGGATCATCGTCTCGGAGAACTTCCCGACCTGCTCGGCGAGCGTCGGGCTGGCGTCCATCGCCGCGCCGGCGTCGGCGAAGAAGCGGTCGGTGGTGCGCTGCGAGAGCGCGTCGAGCAGCGCTTCCCGGGAGTCGAAGTACCGGTAGAGCGTGCCGCGGGAGACGTTGGCCGCGCGCGCGACGTCGGCCATGCTGGTCTTGCCGATGCCGATCTGCTTCACCAGACGTTCGGTCGCGTCGAGCAGTCGCTCGGCCGTGTCACCGTCGGAGGGGCCCGCCTTCTCCGCCAGGCCGGCCGCGGGCCAGAGCCCGTCTGTCATCCCGTCGGTCCCCTCACCTCGAAGCCGTCGCTGCAGTCTACGTTCCGACGCTGCAAGCGCGCTCAGCGTCCCCTGCCGATGACCTCCTCGACCAGCGTGTTCAGCTTGGCTCCGGTCGGCCAGCCGACGTAGTGGCTGAGGAAGATCACGATCTCCCGCAGCTCGTCCTCGTCGAGTTCGCCGTTCTTGTACGCGGCCGGGAGCTGGATCCCGAGCACGTCGATCGTGCCGGTCGCCGCGAGCAGCCCGATGATCATCAGCCGGCGGTCGCGGGTGCTCAGGCCCGGCCGGTTCCAGATGTCGGCGAACAGGTGGTCGGTGGTGTACCGCCAGAAGTCGCCCGCGCCGTCCTGGAACTCGAAGCCGTAGACCTCGGCCATCCGTTCCAGGCCGCGGCGGCGTAACTCGTCGGACGGCTCGGTCATGGGGTGTCCTCCGGGAGGCTCAGCGCGCGGCCGAGGTGGGTGAGTGCGTACCGGGCGAGCGGCGTCTCGACCCCGAGGCTGTCGGCCAGCTCGACGGCGAGCCCGAGGTCCTTCTCGCCGAGCGTCCGGACGTGCTCGAAGATCCCGGTCCAGGGATCACCCGGCAGGAGCTGCGCGGTCGAGTCGCGGTGCATGATCGCGCCGGGCCCGCCGGTGATCGCGTCGGTGTGCCTCACCACCGCACCGAGGTCGACCAGGTCGATCCCGGCCGCTTCGGCCAGGCGCTGGGCCTCGGCGACCGCAGTGAACGAGACGAAGTGCACCAGGTTGCGGGCCAGCTTCATCCGGGTCCCGGCGCCGATCGGCCCGGCGTGTACCACCCTCGTGCCCATCGTGGCCAGGACCGGCTCGGCGGCGGCGAAACCCTCGGCGGAGCCGCCGACCATGATCGCCAGCGTGCCCGCGGCCGCGCCGATCGTGCTCCCGCTGACCGGCGCGTCGATCACCGTGACGCCGCGCTCCGCGGCCCGCTTCGCGAGCTGCGCCGGGGTGTCCGGAGCGACCGTCGAGTGGATCGCGACGACGAGCCCGTCGGCTACCGATCCGAGAATCTCGTCGAGGACGTCCCGCACCTGCTCGTCGTCGCGCACCATCACGCAGACGACGCTTGCCGCGGCCGCGAGATCGGCCACGCTCGCGGCCACCGTCGCGCCGGCCCGCGCGAACTCGGCGAGCGGCTTCGGTGCGACGTCGTACACGTGCAGCCCGCCCGGCCACTCCAGTAGCCGCCGCGCCATCGGCGCGCCGATCGCGCCCAGCCCGACGAACCCCACCGGCCCCGTCATCCGCGCACTTCGGCGGTGACCGGGAGGTATCCGAAGCCGCGCACGTTCGCGGAGTAGAAGCGGACGCAGCGGTCGTGGTCCACCTCGATCGTGCGGAACCGCCGGACCACCTCGCGCAGCACGACGTTCGCTTCCAGCCGCGCGAGGTTGGCGCCGAGGCAGTAGTGCCGCCCGCCGCCGAAGCTGAGGTGCCGGCTGAGCTCTTCCTTCGGCCGGGTGACGTCGAACGTGTCCGGCGCGGTGAACACCGCGTCGTCCCGGCCGGCCGAGCCGAGCGCGAGCAGCACCTGGGAACCGGCCGGAGCGGTGACGCCGTGCAGCGTGACGTCCTCGACCAGGTGCCTGGCCAGCAGCTGGGTGGAGGTGTCGAAGCGCAGCGTCTCCTCGATCCACGCCGGGATCAGCGCCGGGTCGGCGAACACCTGATCGCGCTGCTCCGGGTTCGCGGTGAGCTGGTAGACGGCGTTGCCGAGCAGCTTGGTCGTCGTCTCGTTGCCGGCCACGACCATGAGGAACAGGAACGCGACGACCTCGTTGTCGGTCATCCGCTCCCCCTCGGAGGGCGGTGCCATGTCGGACGGCTGGGCGATCAGCGCCGACGTCAGGTCCGCGGTGGGGCGTCGGTGCCGCTCGGCCACGTGCTCCCGGTAGTACTCCATCAGCGTCAGCCCGGCCTCGAGGCCGGCCGGTGGCACGTCCCGCAGCCCGTCCTCGCGCTGGACCAGCAGGTCGGCGAGGCGACGCACCTCGACCCGGTCGGCTTCCGGGACGCCGAGCATCTCGCTGATCACGTCCATCGGGACCTTGGCCGCGAAGTCACCGATCCAGTCGAACGACGTCCGGTCGCCGGGAGCCGCCTCGGCCAACAGGCGGTCGAGGTAGTGGTCGGTGATCCGCTGGATCTGCGGCTCCAGTTCGGCGACCCGGCGCGGGGTGAAGCTCCGGGACACGAGCTTGCGCAGCCGGGTCTGCTCGGGCGGGTCGGTGGCCAGGAACGACATGACCGAGCTCGCGTGCGGGCCCCAGGCGCTCTTGTCGAGCGTGACGCCCATCGCGTTGCTGTACGCCCGATCCGTGCGGAACGCGGCGCTGACGTCGGCGTGGCGGGTGAGCACCCAGAAGTCGTGCTCGGCGTTGTGGTAGAGCGGGCGCTCCTGCCGCATCTCCCGGTAGACCGGATACGGGTCGTCCTGCAGCGGGTTGTCGTACGGATCGAAGTTCACGAGCGGCGCCTCCCAGCGGCTCAAAATAGAACACGTTCCTGCGCGGATCGGGCCGCGTGACGTCCGCTGCGCCGACCGAAGAACGACGCCTCCCCCAGCTGGGTCCCCGAGGCGTAACCGCGGCCGTCCACGGCGATGTTCGAGGCGCAGGCCCCCGCCGCGTAGACGCCGGTGACGACCGAATCGTCGGCCCGCAGCACCTGCCCGTCCGGGCTCACCCGGAGGCCGCCGCAGCTGAACCCGGAGTAGAAACACGCGCCGGGCGTGAGGTCGTACGCGCCCCACGGGCCCTGGTCGAGCGGGACCACGTACTGCGCGGCCTTGTGGAACTCGGGGTCGTCGCCGGTGGCGGCCGCGGTGTTGTACGCCCGCATCGTGGCCACCAGCGCGCCGGACGGCATGCCGAGCGCCCGCTCCATCTCCTCGACCGTCTCCCACCCGTCGATGAGCGGCTGGAACGCGTAGCTGGGCTGCGCCATCGTCGCCGAGTCGAGGATCAGATACGCGGCCTGTCCGGGCTGGTCGAACACGAACGCCGCGACCCGGGAGTGGTAGGCGTCCTCGGTGACGAACCGCTTGCCGAGCGCGTTGACGACGATGCCCTTGAGCGTCTCCTCCGGCGGATAGAACGGCGACGTGAAGAACGCGCCCTCCATGTGGTCGGCCACGCCGCCGACCGACTCGCCGAGCCGGATGCCGAGCCCGTCGTCGTACGTGTTGCCCAACGCCATCCCGCGGGTGAACAGCGCGCCGAGTTGGGGAGCGTAGGCCTCGACCATCTCCGGGTTGAGCACGAACCCGCCGGCGGCCAGCACCACCGCGCGCGCCCGGATGTGGCCGTGCTCCGCGTACCGCTTCCAGCGCGCGCCGACGACCGCACCGTCGCGCACCACCAGCGCGGTGGCGCCGGTGTCGTACCGCACTTCGACCGACAGTTCGTCGAGCCGCCGTAGCGCCAGCTCGACGACGAACCCACCGCCGCCCATGTCACCCACGACCGGCGGCTTGTGGCCGCGCGGTGCGGGCTTGGCGATCTCCCGGAACGGCCAGCACTTCTCGTTGCCGGTGAACATCAGGCCCTGGGTTTCCGGCTGCACGACGGCCTTGTGCGGATAGAACGAGCGCTCGAACTCGAAGCCGAGCGACTCCAGCCAGCCGAAGTGCTCCACGCTGCCCTCGGCGTAGAGGCGGATCTTGGCCGGATCACACTCCGGCGACATCCGCGTCAGGTACGCGGCCATCTCGGCGGGTGAGTCCTCCCACCCGGTGGCCTGCTGAACCGCGGTGCCGCCGCCGAGGTAGAAGTGCCCGCCGGACATCGCGCTCGTGCAGGTCAGCCGCCCGCCGCGGTCGATGACCAGGACCCGGGCGCCGCTGGTGGCCGCCTCGATCGCGGCGCTCACCCCGGCCATCCCGGCGCCGACCACCAGCACGTCGACGTCGTCGGACCAGTCGGTCACCTGGTCTGCCGCGACCGCCGGAACGGGCTCCACACACACCACTCCTCGACGCCACCCGGTTCCGTTTCTGGAACCTGTTCTCGTCAGAGTGTCAGGCTCGGGAGACCACCCGCAAGCGTCGCGGTGCTCACCCGCCGAGGACGCCGCGGTCGCGCAGCAGCCGGACGGCGCTGTTGCCCGCGCGGCGGAACGACTCGACGATCTGCCGCTCGGCGCGCTCGCCGTCGCCGGCTTCGATCGCCGCGACCACCCGGTGCGTGGCGCGCTTCTGGCCGTCGAGCGTCTCGGGGATCTCGACGAAAAAGTTGCCGGGGATGATCGTGCCGGTCAGGAGTCCTCCGACCGCGGTGAGGCGGTGGGAGTGCGCAGCACCGATCAGCCGCGTGACGAACCGCCGGTTAGCCATCCAGAACTCGTCGGCGTCGGTGATCGCACCGAGCGCCTCCGCGAGTCCCCGGATATCGGCCAGGTCCTCCGGTGTGCCGCGCTCGGCGGCGCGGCGCGCGGCCAGACCGTAGACCAGCCCGAGGATCTCGTAGTGGTCGTGCACGGTGTTCTCGTCCAGCCCGGTCACGTACGCGCCGCGGTGGGCCTCGGCGCGCAGCCAGCCCTCGCGGTCCAGCGCGACGATCGCTTCCCGCACCGGGAGGCGGCTGACGCCGAGCCGGTCGGCGATCTCCTCCTGCCGCACCCGGTCACCGGCGCGGAGTTTGCCCTCGAAGATCAGCCGCCGGATCGCGGCGGCGACCCGCTGGGCGCCGGTCTGGCGCACGGTGCCGGGGAAGTGCCCGCTGTCCCAGCCGCTGACGTACTCGTTGTCCGGCGAGTTGCGCACGCTAGTCGTTCCCTTCGTCGTACGAAGCTCCGGGCTCGTCCGGAGACTCGCACGGGCGGAAGCGCGGCACCACGACGTCGGGGCGCACGGTGTCGTAGACGACCTCGACGGGCAGGCCCACCCGCACGTCGGCCGGGTCGCATCCGACCAGATCAGTATGGAAGAACGGCCCCTCCGCCAGCTCGACGACCGCGAGCACGTACGGAACCCGGTCGGCCAGCTCCCGGTCGTACGCGTGGTGGTACACCGTCCACGTGTGGACGGTCCCCCGGCCGGACGCCGGTTCCCAGCGCATCGACGCGGCACCGTGCTGCGGGCAGCTGGACGCCGGCCAGTAGGCGCGGCCGCAGCCGCCGCAGCGCTGGACCAGGAACTCCGAGCGGAGGCACGCGTCCCAGAACGGTGCGTCGAGGTCGTCGGGAACGACGTCCCGCGGCCCCGTCACGCCGCACCTGGCAGCGCCGCACCCAGCAGCATCGTCGCGTGCGACCAGGTGTTCTGGACGCCGCCGTTGCCGCCGTGGCCGGTGACCAGCGCGACCTCGGCGCCCGGGACCTGGGTGGCGCCACCGTCGCCGCGCATCTGCAGTATCCCTTCGACGATCGCGGTGAAACCGGCCGCGTAGTAGCCCGAGAGCTGGCCACCGCCGGTGTTGGTGGGGATCAGACCGCCGACCGTGGTCTGCCCGGCGGCGTGCAGCGGCCCGCCCTCGCCCGGCGCGCAGAAGCCGTAGGCCTCCAGCTGCATGATCGGCGAGATCGTGAACGGATCGTAGAGCGCGGCTACGTCGATGTCGCCGACCTCGATACCGGCCCGCGCGAACGCGGTCGCCTTGGCGGTGGCGACGTCGTCGTGGTGGTCGTAGACCTCGCCGGTCCACCAGTTGCGGAGGTTGTGGCCGGTGCCGAGCCCGAGGATCGGGACGGACCGGCCGGGCAGGTCGCGGGCCCGCTCGGTCGTCGTGACGAGCAGCGCGACGCCCCCGTCGGTGTCCCGGCAGCAGTCGAGCCTGCGGAACGGGTCGACGACGAGGGCGGATTCCCGGTGGTCGTCCAGCGTGATCGGGGCGCCGTACCCGAGCGTGCCCGGCCGGACCGCGGCGTGCGCCCGCTGCGCGACCGCGACCGCGCCGAGGTGCTCGACGGTCGTGCCGTAGCGGTGCATGTGGCGGCGGGCGTGCAGCGCGTGCGCACCGGCCGCGCCGATCAGCCCGTACAGGGCGGGGTAGCCGTACCGGAAGCCGCCGTAACCGGGGCCGCGATGAGCCGTCGGCGCCGTGCCGTACACACACGCGACGGTCGTGGCCTGACCGGTGAGGATCGCGCCGATCGCGTTCAGCACCGACCAGATCGCGGTCGCGCCACCGGCCTGCATCGTCCAGGCGAAGTGCGGCGCGAGGCCGAGGTAGCGGACGTCGTCGAAGGCCTCGCTGGAGGTGCCGATGTACCCGTCCACCGAGCGCCGCTCGACCCCGGCGTCGGCCAGCGCGGCGTCCAGTGCACGACGTCGCAGCTCGCGCGGCGGAACGCCCAGCCTGCGGCCCTGCTCGGTGACGCCGAGCCCGACGACGGAGAACGCTCCGGACTGCCAGTGGTCAGGCAACGACGCCTGCCGACCGGAGGGCGTCCACGTCCGCTCGGGTGTACCCGAGCGAACCCAGGACCGCGTCCGCATCGGCGCCGAGGGCGGGCGCGGCCGACCGTGGGCCGGCCGGGGTGGCGCCGAAGTCGAGCGGGCCGTTCACCCCGGGCGTGCCGGTTCCGGGCACCTCGACCAGCCCGCCTGCCGCGTGGAACTGCTCGTCGGCCAGCACGTCCTCGATCGTGTTCACCGGCTCGGCCCACACGCCGCACTCGTCGAAGACCTTGAGCCACTCGTCGCGCGGCTTCTCCGCGAAGATCGTGTCCAGCGACGCGATGAGGGTGCGCGCGTTCTGCTGCCGCGCGGACGACGTCGCGAACCGTTCGTCGGTGAGCCAGGCCGGCTGCCCGACGGCCCGGACCAGCGGCGGCCAGTGCCGGTCACGTTCCAGTCCGATCAACCAGACCCATCGGTCGTCGGCGCAGCGGTAGCAGTTCACGGTGGGGCTCGCCATCGCCTCGCGCCGCGCGGTGGCCATCGGCGCGCCGTACTGCAGGGCGATGCTCAGGTCCGAGGAGAGCAGGTACGTGCCCCAGCGGTAGAGCGAGCCGGCCACCAGCTGCCCGGTGCCGGTGCGCTCTCGGGCCAGCAGCGCGGCCGACACCCCGCCGGCCAGCACCGCCGCTGCGGACCGGTCGCCCATCGCTCCACGCTGGAACGGCGGCGTGCCACCGGGGACGGTCAGCGAGGCCGCGAGGCCGCTCCTGGCCCAGAACGCGCCGCTGTCGTAGCCGGGCGCGTCGGCGTGCGGACCGCGGAGGCCGTAGCCGGTCATCAGCGCGTAGACCAGGCGCGGGTGTCTGGCCAGCACGGACTCGTGGTCCAGCCCGAGCCGCTCCAGCGCGCGCACGCGCAGGTTCGTGACCAGCACGTCGGCCTGCCCGAGCAGCCTCTCGATCACCTCGCGTCCGCGGTCGGACTTCAGGTCGAGCGCGACTGACCGCTTACCCCGGTTGCTGACGTCGAACGTGGGGTTTCCGCCCGCTTCCGGGGCGCCGGGAGGCCGCAGCCCTTCGAGGTGCCGTTGCGGATCGCCGGCCAGCGGCTCGACCTTCACGACGGAGGCGCCCCAGTCGGCCAGGACCGCGGCGGTGGCCGGACCGGCCACCCATAAGGCGATCTCCACGACCCTGACGCCGTCGAGCGGACCGGGTCCCGGCGGTTCTCCGCGCATCGTCTCTCCCCACCGCAATAACTTTGAAGCGTGGCCTTGACTTGGATCCAATATAAAGTCCAAATATATAGTAGCCATTCTGGGCCGAAGGAGGAACGCGTGTCGGAGGACACCAGCAAGCCGGATCTGAGCTGGCTCATCTCGGTGGACGACCACATCCTGGAGCCGCCGAACGTGTGGCAGGACCGCGTCCCCGCGAAGGACAAGGACCGCGCGCCGCGGATGGTCCCCGGCGAGCACGGGGAGATCTGGGTCTACGAGGACAAGCGCGTGCCGACCTCGGGCCTGTCCGCCGCGGCAGGCCGCAAGAAGGAAGAGTTCAGCCCGAAGCCGCTCAGCTACGGCGACATGCGCGCCGGGTGTTACGACTCGGTCGCGCGCCTGGACGACATGAACCAGGCCGGCATCCTGGCCTCGCTGTGCTTCCCGTCGTTCCCCCGGTTCTGCGGTCAGATCTTCGCCGAGGCGCAGGACAAGGAACTCGCGCTGATCTGCGTCAAGGCCTACAACGACTGGATCATCGACGAGTGGTGCGGCTCAGCGCCGGGCCGCTACATCCCGATGACGCTGATCCCGCTCTGGGACCCGGTCGCGGCCGCCGCCGAGATCGAACGCTGCGCGGAGAAGGGCAGCCGGGCGATCGCGTTCTCGGAGAATCCGGCGCCGCTGGGCTTACCGACGATCCACGACCCGTCCGGCTACTGGGACCCGGTGATGTCGACCGCCCACGACGCCGACCTGGTCGTGTGCATGCACGCCGGCTCCTCGTCGACGATGCCGAAGATCTCCCCGAACGCACCCGTCCTGGCGAACATGGCCTGGGGGCCGGTGCGTGCCAGCGGCGCGATGCTGGAGTGGCTGTTCAGCCCGTACCTGCAGAACCTGCCGAACCTCCGGATCGCACTGTCCGAGGGCGGCGTCGGGTGGATCCCGTACTTTCTCGAGCGGGCCGAGCAGGTGCTCGACAAGCAGCGCCACTGGGCCTCGAAGGCCGCGGGCGTCGACCTGTACGGCGCGATGGACCAGGGCGGCAAGCAGGTCGACCTGCACTCCCTCGACCTGCGGAAGACGTTCCGCGACCACGTCTACGGCTGCTTCATCGACGACATCCACGCGATGAACAGCGTGACGGAGATCGGCGAGGACAACGTGATGATCGAGACCGACTACCCGCACACCGACTCCACCTGGCCGGACAGCATCGAGCTGGCCCACAAGCGGCTCGCGCACCTGCCGGAGTCCACCCAGTACAAGCTGCTGCGCGGGAACGCCGAGCGCGTGTTCCGGTTCACGCCCGCCCAGCCCCCCGTCCTGGCGTAGCCCATGACCCAGCACCTCACGGCCGATCGTCTCTGGATCGGCGGAGAGTCAGTGCCCGGACGCGGCGCGCCGCTGCCCGTCGAGGATCCGACCACCGAGGAAACGTTCACCACGGTCCCGACCGCCGACGCCGGTCAGGTCGAGGCCGCGATCGCCGGAGCGTACGACGCGTTCGAGTCCGGCGTCTGGGCGACGCTTCCGGTCCCGGAGCGCGTCGCCGTGCTCGGCCGGATGGCCGACTGGCTGGACGACCGTCGCGAGGACCTGGTCGAGACCGCGATCCGGGAGGTCGGCGCGCCGCTGCAACTGGCCCGGTGGGCGCAGGTCGGCATGGCGATCGACCAGGCCCGGCAGTTACCCGAGCTGTTCGCGACGCTGCCCGAGTGGGAGCACAACGAGCTGCCGCTGAACGCGCTGGTCGGCGCGAAGGACGTGCTGCTGAGCGTCCGGAGCTACGAGCCGGTCGGGGTGGTCGCCGCGATCACGCCGTACAACTTCCCGCTGCAGACGAACGTCTGGAAGGTCTTCTCCGCGCTGGCCGCGGGCTGCTCGGTGATCCTCCGGCCGAGCCCGCTCACGCCGCTGACCGCGTTGGCACTCGGCGACGCCGCGGCCGCGGCGGGCCTGCCGCCCGGCGTCCTCAGCGTCGTGGTCGAGGAGGGCACCGACGGCGCCCAGCAGCTGACGTCCGACCCTCGCGTCGACTGCGTCTCGTTCACCGGGTCCACGACGGTCGGCCGCCGGATCGCGGCGCAGGCGGCGCCCACCGTGAAGCGCCTCGTCCTGGAACTGGGCGGCAAGTCAGTGCAGCTCTACCTGCCGGACGCGGTCGGGCGGGTCGGCGCCGGGGTGGCGACGGTCTTCGCGTCGCTGTCGGGGCAGGGCTGCACCGCGCAGACCCGCGTGCTGGTCCCGCGGGAGGCACTGGACGCGACGCTCGAACAGCTGGCCGGAACCGCGGCGGCGCTACCACCCGGTGACCCCCGCGACGCCAAAACCCTGGTGGGGCCGCTGATCAGCGCTGCCCAGCGCGAACGCGTCGAGGATCTGATCGCGGCGGGCGTCGGGGCGGGCGCGAAGGTCATCGCCGGCGGCGGTCGTCCGGCAGGCGTCGACCGGGGTTACTACGTCGAACCGACCGTCCTGCTCGTGGAGGACAACGGGAACCCGGTCGCGCAGCGCGAGGTGTTCGGCCCGGTCGTCACCGTCCAGCCCTACCGCGACACCGACGAGGCGATCGCTATCGCCAACGACACCGAGTACGGGCTGGGCGGGGGCGTCTACACCGCGGACCTGCCCGCCGGGCTGGCGCTCGCACGGCGCATTCGGTCGGGAACCGTGCAGGTCAACCGGTCGGCCGCGACCGCATGGACACCGACCGGCGGCGTGAAGCAGAGCGGCGTCGGCCGGGAACGCGGCGTCGCGGGCCTGCGCGAGTACCAGGAAGTCAAACACGTCGTGGTGGGGGCGCCAGATGCGGCTCGCTGACAAATCCGTCGTCATCACCGGTGCCGGCTCCGGGGTCGGCCGCGCGTCGGCCCTGCTGTTCGCCGCCGAGGGTGCCCGCGTGGTCTGCGCTGACGTCCGCGCGGACTGGGCCGCCGAGACCGTCGAACTGGTCACGAAGAACGGCGGCACGGCGCTCGCGCACCACTGCGACGTCACGGTCGAATCCGACGTCGAGGCGGCCGTCGCGGCCGCGACGAGGAACTTCGGGCGTCTCGACGTCATGTTCAACAACGCCGGGGTCACCGGGCTGAAGCCCGGCAGCACGTTCGAGCTGGACACCACCGAGGACTTCGAGCGGCTGACGACGATCAACGTCCGCGGCGTGTTCTACGGCTGCAAACACGCGGTCCGGACGTTCAAGGCCCAGGGCGGCGGCGGGGTCATCGTGAACACCGGGTCGATCGCCGGGATGGTCGGCTTCGGCAGCGTGATCTACGGCGCGACCAAAGCGGCGATCAACCAGCTCACCCGGGGCGTCGCGATCGAGTGCGCCGCAGACGACATCCGCTGCAACGCGATCTGCCCCGGCACGATGCCGCTCACCAACTTCATCCGCGTCGGCGACGGACCACCACCCGAGGAGTACCTGCGGATGGCCGCCGGACTCCAGCCCAACGGGCGGTACGTCACCGCCGAAGACTGTGCCGCCGCCGCACTCTTCCTCGCCTCCGACGACGCCAGGAACGTCACCGGCGTCCTGCTGCCGGTCGACGGCGGCTACGTCGCGCGCTGATCAGGAGCTCCCGCATGGAACTAGACCTCTCCCTCTTCGGCGCCGAGCACGTCCGCCGCTACCGGGAAACCGACGGCGCCGATGGCTACCTCTGGAACGGCGTGCCGACGCTGATCCTCACCACCACCGGACGGCGCAGCGGCCAGGCCCGCGACACGCCGCTGATCTGCGGCTTCGACGGTGACGTCGGCGTCGTCATCGCCTCGCAGGGCGGCGCCCCGAAACACCCGCACTGGTACCTCAACCTGCTCGCCGACCCGCGCGTCCGGGTGCAGGTCAAAGCAGACCGGTACGACGCCGTCGCGCGCACCGTCGACGGCCCCGAGCGGGAGCGGCTCTGGCAGCTGATGTCCGCCACCTGGCCCAGCTACGACGTCTACCAGCAGCGGACCGACCGGGTCATCCCGGTCGTGGCCCTGGAACGGATCCCACGATGACGACGAACGAGCCCGCGCTGCTCGATCCCGCGCGCCTGCGCGAGCTGTTCGACCTACGCAGCGACGTCTACGCCAGCCGCGGCGGTGCGTTCGACGGTGATCCCTATCCCGCCTTCCACGCGCTGCGCGAGAGCGGGCCCGTCCACCCGGGCACCCCGGGTGAGCTGGTGGGTTTCACCGGTCCGGCGTTCTTCTCCGGTCTCCCCTACTCCGACCGGCCGCACTTCACGGTGTTCGACTACGCGACGTGCAACGAGATCGTCCGTGACGGCGAGACGTTCTCGGCCTCAGAGCACGCGCCGGGGAGCGCGGCCTACGAGCGCGAGCAGATGCTGCTGTTCATGGACGGCGCCCGTCACCGGCGGCACCGCACGCTCGTGCAGTCGTCGTTCGTGCCCAAGCGCGCCCGCTGGTGGATCGAGAACTGGATCGACCGGACCGTGCACGCGCTCATCGACACGTTCGCGGCCAACGGCAAGGCCGACCTCAACGTCGAGTACTTCTCCGCGATCCCGCTGCTGACGATCTGCGGCAGCTTCGGCATCGGCGTGGCCGACGCGCTGGACATCCGCGCCGCGGTCACCTCCGACGGGCAGGGCATGGACCTGTTCAACCGGCTGGTCACGCCGATCATCCGGGCCCGCCGGGAGGAACCGCAGGACGATCTGATCAGCGTCCTGGTCGAGGCCGAACTGGACGACGACGGGGTCCGGCACCAGCTGTCGGACGGCGAGGTGCTGATCTTCGCGTATCTCCTGCTGGCCGCCGGTTCCGGGACGACCTGGAAGCAGCTCGGCATCACGCTGCTCAGCCTGCTCGACCGCCCCGAGCTGCTGGAACGCGTCCGCAGGGAGCCGGAGCTGCTGCGCGCGGTCGTCGAGGAGTCGTTGCGGTGGATGCCGACCGATCCCGCGTTCGGCCGGTTCGCGACCCGCGACGTCGAGTTGCACGGCGTGGCGATTCCGCGCGGCGCGGTCGTGCACGTGTGCTTCGGCGCCGCGAACCGCGACCCGGAACGGTGGGAGCGGCCCGACGAGTTCGACCCCGACCGGCCGCTGCAGGCCAACCTCGGGTTCGGCGGTGGTCCGCACATCTGCCTCGGCATGCACGTCGCCCGTGCCGAGATCCGGATGGCGATCGCCGCGCTGCTCAAACGCCTGCCCGACCTGCGGCTGGATCCCGACGCCGAGCCGCCCCGGATCATCGGTATGTACGAGCGCGGCCCGACGAGCGTCCCGGTGGTCTGGAGAGCCTCATGACCGTCCCCGTCCCCCGCGCGCTCGACGAGCTGCTGTCGCCGGAGTGGCTCACCGCCGCGCTCGGCCGCCGCTTCCCGGGCATCGCCGTCAAAGCCGTCCTCCCGGGGCCGGTGATCAGCCGGGTCGCCACCAACGCCCGGTTCCGGATCGAGTGCGAGGGCGGCATCCCGGACGGCCTCTCCCCCGACCTCTGCGGCAAGGGGTACTTCTCCGAGGTCGGCCACGCCTACCGGCACGCCGGTATTCCGGAGGCCGGCTTCTACCGGGACGTCGCGTCCTCCGCGGGCGTTCGAACCTTGAACTGCGTTTATGCGGACGTCGACCTCGCGGCCGGCCACGGTGTGGTGATCACGCACGACGTCGTGGTCGAGGGCGCCACGTTCCTCGACGCGCTGAGCGAGTACACGCCCGACCAGGCCGCCGAGAGCCTCACGCAGCTGGCCGCACTGCACGCGAGTACCTGGAACGACGCGCGGTTCGCCGACCTGCGGTGGCTCGCTCCTCGGCTGCGCAGCTACCTGCAACGCCGCGGCGTCGACGAGATCCGCTTCAACTTCTCCGGCCCGATCGGCGCGGGCGTCCCCGACCAGGTGCGCGACGCCGAGCGGCTGGTCAGCGCCTACCGTGCGCTGGCCGAGGAGTCGTCCGGCTCGGGGCCGTGGTCGGTCGTCCACGGCGACGCCCACGTCGGCAACGTCTACCTGGACAGCGTGGGCCGCCCGGCGTTCCTCGACTGGCAACTCGTCCAGCGCGGACCCTGGTACCTCGACGTCGGGTACCACCTGGCGTCCGCGCTGACCGTCGAGGACCGCAGGCGTACCGAGCGCGACCTGGTCCGGCACTACCTCGACCAGCTGCGCACCAGCGGCGTCGAACCACCGTCCGAGGACGACGCCTGGCGCGGCATCCGGCGCGGCATCGTCCACGGCTTCTACCTATGGGGCATCACGCTCAAGGTCGACCCGGCGGTGACCAGCGTCCTGCTGACCCGCCTCGGCACGGCGGCCGCCGATCACGACGCGTTTCCCGCGCTCGGCTGCTGACCTCCCCGCGACCCACACCAGCCACGACTGCGAGGAGGCAGCGTGCCCGAGGCGGTACTCCAACTCCGTAACGTCACCGTCCGGTTCGGCGGCGTCGTCGCACTCGACGCGGTGAACCTCGACCTGTCCCCTGGCGAGACGCTCGGCATCATCGGCCCGAACGGCGCCGGGAAGACGACGCTCTTCGACGTCGTGTCCGGGCTCCGCGCGCCGACCAGCGGCACGGTCGGGTTCGACGGCACCGACATCACCCGGCAGTCCCCGGCCACCAGGGCTCGGCTCGGGCTACGCCGCACGTACCAGGCGGCGCAGGTCTTCGGCTGGCTGTCGGTCGAGGACAACGTCCTGGCCGCGCTGGAATGGCGCGGCGGCGGTGGCGGGTTCGTCGGCGACCTGCTTCGGTTACCGGCGCGGCAGCACCGGGAGCGCGATCGTCGCGTCCGGGTCCGCGAGGTGCTCGAGCTCTGCGGCATCGCGGACTACGCCACCCGGAACGCCGGTGGTCTCCCGCTCGGCGTCGCCCGGCTGGTGGAGCTCGCGCGGGCGATCGTCGACCCGCCGGCTGTCCTGCTCCTCGACGAGTCGACGTCCGGGATGGACGCCGACCAGGCCGCGATCCTGATCTCCCGGATCGAGGCGGTCCGGACCGAAACCGGGTGCGCGATGCTCCTGATCGAACACGACATGGAGTTCATCGTCGGACGCTGCGACCGGATCGCGGTCCTTGACTCCGGCCGCCTGCTGGCGCAGGGAACGCCCGCGGAGATCCAGGCCCACCCGGACGTCCGCCGCGCCTACCTCGGCGAGGCCGCCGCATGATCGAGCTACTCGCCCTCGTCGTCTCCGGCGCGGTGACCGGTGCGCTGTTCGCGATCATGGCGTCGGGCATCGTCCTGACCTACCAGTCGTCCGGCACGCTGAACTTCGCGCACGGCGCGATCGCGTTCGTCACCGCGTACCTCTTCTACCAGCTGAACACCGGGCTGCACGTCCCCCGGTGGGCGGCGTTCGTGATCTGCGTAGTCCTGTTCGCGCCCGGCCTCGGCATTCTGCTCAACCGCGCGCTGTTCCGGCGCCTGGCCACCGCCCCGGTGTACGCCCGGATCGTCGGCACGATCGGCATCTACGTCGCGCTCCCGGCCCTGGCCCAGTTCGTCGTCAAGCAGATCAACCACCACGGCGGCAGCCTGCCGACGACCGACAACGTGTACGAGACGCCGGGCCTGGGCCCGGTCCCGGCCGAGCGGTGGACGCTGTTCACCGGCGTCGTCCTCGACACCGACCAGATCGCGGTGCTGGTCGTGGCCGCGCTGACCGCCGCCGGTCTCTGGCTGCTGCTGAACCGGTCCCGGGTCGGGCTGGCGATGCGCGCCGACGTCGACCGCCGGGAGCTGGCGACGCTGCGCGGCATCGACTCCGCGCGCGTGTCCGACCTCGCGTGGGCGGTCAGCAGCGGGCTGGCCGGGCTCGGCGGCGTCCTGATCAGCCCGCTGTTCGGCCTCGGCGACACGCTCTACACGCTGGTCGTGCTGGGTTCGCTGGCCGCCGTCGTGCTCGCCAAGTTCCGGTCGATCCCGCTGGCGTTGCTCGGCGGCCTGCTGCTGGGCGTCGTCGCGAACCTGGTCGCGGGGTACGCGGACCGCGTGCTGCCCGACGTCATCGCCGGGCTGTCCGGGCTGCGCTCGGCCATCCCCTACCTGCTGACGCTCATCGGCCTGCTGGTGCTGGCGCGGCAGCAGGGCCGGCTCGGCGGGCTGTCCACCCGGGAGGTGCCACCGCCCGACCACCGGGACGGCCTCCCGGCCTGGCGCCGCCGGTTGCCGTGGCTCGTCGTGGTCGCCGGGCTGGTCGTGTTCGGGCTGTTCGTCGCCTCGCCGCTCTGGCAGAACCTGCTCGCGCTCGGCGCGGTGTTCGCGGTGATCTACCTGTCGTTCGTCGTGGTCACCGGCATGGGCGGAATGGTCAGCCTGGCGCAGGCCATGTTCGTGACCACCGGCGCGTTCGTCACCGGGTGGCTCTTCAACCACCAGTTCCCGGTGGGTATCGCCGGGCTGCTGAGCGACGGGTACCTGCACGAGATCCCGATCATCGTGCTGTCGGCGCTGGTGGCCGGTGCGGCAGGCGCGCTGATCGCGCTGCCGATCCGGCGGCTCGGCGCGCTGGCGCTGGCCCTCGCGACGCTGTCGCTGGCGTTCGTCGCCGACCTGCTGATCTTCAAGGTCGACGCGATCCGGAACACCACCGCGGGGTGGACCGTGCGGGCCGGATCGCTGGGGCCGCTGGACTTCTCCGACCAGCGCGTAATGTTCGTGGCCGCGCTGCTCCTGTTCGGACTCGTCACCTGGACGATCACGAACCTGCAGCGCTCGGCGTCCGGCCGGGTGATCTACGCGGCACGCAGCTCGGACATCGCGGCCCGCACCGTCGGGCTGTCCCCGGACCGCACCCGGGTCCTGACGTTCGCGTTCTCCGCGGCGATCGCCGGGCTCGGCGGGTCGCTCTACATCCTCCAGGCCGGGTCGTTCACCGACAGCACCACGCCGCCGATCGCGGGGCTGATCTGGCTGGTCACGATCGCGACGCTCGGCATCCGCCGCCCGGCCGGTGCGCTGCTGGCCGGCTTCCTCACCGCGGCCGGGACCGAGCTGCTCGTCGCGCTGTTCGGCTGGACCGAGGGCGCGGAGGCGTTCGTGGGTGACCACGAGTTCCTCGCCGCGCTGCTCGGCCTGGGCGCGATCGGGTTGGCGCAGAACCCGGACGGCGCGTTCGCGCTCAGCGCCGCCCACCGGCGCGAACGCCGCGAACGCCGAGCCCGCAAGGAGGAAACCGTCGCGGTCGCGGTCGCAACGGACCTGGCCGTGCCGGTCACCCCGGAGGCGCCTGTCCGTGCGGCTCTGCGGCTCCGTGGCATTCACGCCGGGTACGACGGGCGCGAGGTGCTGCGCGGGGTCGACCTGGTGCTCACCGCGGGCCGGGTCGTGGCGCTCGTCGGGCCGAACGGCGTCGGCAAGACCACGCTGTGCAACGTCGCCGGTGGCCTGGTCGTGCCGACGACCGGCACGATCGAGATCGACGGCGTCGACGTCACCGGCGAACCGGCGTTCCGCCGCAACACCCGCGGCCTGTTCGTCGCGCCGGAAGGACGGGGGATCTTCCCCGGGCTGACCGTCGAGGAGAACCTCGCGGTCCGGATGCGCACCGCCGAACAGCGCGCGGCCGCCTACGAGCGGCTGCCCGCGCTGCGCGACCGGCGCGGCGTGCGCGCGGGTGCGCTGTCCGGCGGCGAGCAACAGATGCTCGCGCTCGCGTCGGCGCTGGTCAGCCCCCCGGCCGTGCTGCTGGCCGACGAACCGACGCTCGGCCTCGCCCCCAAGGTCGCCGAGCAGATCTTCGAGGCGATCGTCGAGCTCCGCGAGCAGGGCACCGCGATCCTCCTCATCCAGGAACGGGCGGCCGAGGCACTCCGGCTCGCGGACGAGGTCGTAATGATGGCGCCCGGCCGCGTCGTCTGGACCGGCCCGCGCTCCGAGATCGACCTCGACCGGATCGCCGAGGACTACCTCGCCGTCCGCGCCCCCGTGAACACCGTCCCCGCCGAATGAACCCCCGCCGAATGAACCCCGCATCGAACAAAGGAGTCCGATGGCACCCCGAACTCGAGCGCGCAGACCACGGTGGCGCGCGCTGAGCGTCCTTCTTGCCGTGGCGGTCACGCTGACCGCCTGCACCTCGACCTCCGACGGAGGCAGGCGCGACGCCGACGCCGCAGTGGTCGGCGACGACTCGGCCGGCCTCACCGACACCGAGATCCACGTAGGCGTGGTCGTCGGCAACAAGCAGTTCGCCGACGCCGCGGTGGGCATCCAGGCCCGGTTCGCGCAGGTCAACGAGGACGGCGGGGTCCACGGCCGCAAGATCGTCGTCGACAAGGTCGCCGACGACGGCGGGGCCGCCGCCTCGGCCGTCACCGCCGTGCGTTCGCTCGTCCAGCAGGACGGTGTGTTCGCGCTGGTGACGACGTCGAGCTTCCTCGCCAACACGAAGCCGTTCATCGAGCAGCAGGGCGTGCCGACGTTCGGGTTCGGGTTCGACGACGCCTGGTGCAACAGCGACTACACGTTCGCGTACAACGGCTGCCCGGCCGGTACCACGCCCCACACCTCGAACGTCGCGCACTTCGTCGGCCAGCTCTTCCCGGACAAGACCGTGAAGGGCCACACGATCGCGGTCGTCGGGGACGACGGCGCGTCCTCGATGCGGACCGCCAAGCTCTACGGCAGCGTCATCAAGGCTCAGGGCGGCAACCTCGTCCTGACCCAGAACACGATGCCGGGCGCCTCCTCGGCGCCGGTCTCGGACTACACGCCGTACGCCACCGAGGTCATGCGGAGCGCCGGGGGCAAGGCGCCGGAGTACGTCATGACGATCACGACCGCGCAGAACACGCTCGGCATGACCAAGGCGCTGATCGGCGCCGGGTACAAGGGGATCCGTCAGGACTTCACGATGTACGACCCGCGCCTGGTCCGGGCGGCGGCCGGTGGCAACGAGCTGATGTCGATGCAGCCGTGGGAGGTCGACACTCCGCGGATGAAGGAGGCGATCGCGGCGATCCGCACCGTCAAGGCGGACCAGCGGCTGACGCTCCCGCTCGGCTACGGGTACTGGTCGGCCGACATGTTCGTGAAGATGCTGGAGAAGGCCGGCAAGGACCTGACCCGCAGCTCGCTGGTGAAGATGCTCAACGACAACTTCAGCATCATCGACGGTGAGGGCGTCGGGAAGCTCGAGTTCCCGCGGATGCACGGCGAATCGGCGGGCTGTCTCGCGTGGGTCAGCAGCGACGGGAAGACGTACACCGTGCGCGCGAAGCTGAGTTGTGTCGAGCTGATCGACAACCCGACGGCCTGATCCGCCGCCCGGCGCTGGGCTGTCCAAAGTGGTACAGCGGGGCTTTACTATCGCCAGGGCGGCAGTAAAGCCCCGCTGATCCACAGCGGAGCGAGCCTCACGACCGGGAGTGCGCGCCCACCTGGGGCAGGTGGAGCTCCGGCGGCTCCGGCGGCTCCGGCGGGAGGTCCTCGACGCCGGTGGCGACGGCCTCCTCGTGACGGCGGTGCGCCGAGGGCAGAGCGAGAGCGGCCACGATCGCCAGCACCGCCACGCCCGCGCAGACCCAGAATCCGTAGGTGAACGCGTCGTCGGTGGGTAGCCCCTGCGGAGTCGTGTTCGACGTGATCACCGCGGCCACGACGGCCGTGCCGATGCTCGACCCGATCGTCCGGGCGATCGCGTTGACGCTCGTCGCCTCGCCGGTCTGGCCCGCGGGCACGGCCTCGATGATCGCGTTGGACATCGCGGAGAACGCCAGGCCGATGCCGGCACCGGTCAGCACGCCGGACAGCAGCACCTGCCACGCCTCACCGTGCGCCACGGCCGGCAGCGCGAACGCTGCGACGACCAAGACCACACCGGCGAACATCGGCAGCTTCGGCCCGACCCGGCGGACCAGGATTCCGGCGATCGGGCCGCACACGACCATCATCGCCACGGTGGGCAGCAGGAAGAAGCCCGCCTCGGTCACCGACTTGCCGAACCCGTAGCCGGTCGCTTCCGGCAGTTGCAGCAGCGTGGGGACGAGCAGGAACGTGCCGAACATCGCGAAGCCGAGGATCAGCGCGACCAGGTCGGTGGCCCAGACACCGCGCCGCTTCATCAGCCGCATGTCGATCAGCGGCTCACGAACCCGCAGCTCGACGAACACGAACCCGGCCAGCGCGACGACGCCGAGCGCGATCAGTCCGAGCGTCTTGCCGTCGCCCCAGCCCCAGGCCTGGCCCTTGCTGACCCCGAGCAACAGAGCGACCAGCGCCACCGACAGGATCGACGTGCCGAGGACGTCGAGGCGGCCGGGAGTGCGGGCCGGCGACTCCTTCATGCCGAAGACGACGCCGAGCAGGGCGATCGCGATCAGCACCAGGGGCAGCCAGAACAGCCAGTGCCAGGAGAGGTTCTCGACGATCGGCCCGGCCGCCACGATCCCGATGCCGGCACCGATGCCGAAGATCGCCGACAGCAGACCGACGACGACGCTGACCCGCTCGCGCGGCAACTCGTCCCGCACCGCGCCGATCGACAACGGCAGGATCGCGCCGGACGCCCCCTGCAGCACCCGGGCGACGATCAGCACGGTCAGGTTGGGCGCCAGCGCCGCCAGCAACGTGCCGGCGCCGAGCAGGGCGAGGACGCCGATCAGGACCTTGCGCTTGCCGACCATGTCGCCCAGCCGGCCCAGCACGGGCGTCAGCACCGAGGCCGACAGGAGATACGCGGTGACGATCCAGCTGGCGTCGCCGGTCGACACGCCCAGGTCGCGGCCGATCGTCGCCAGCGCGGGCGAGACCAGCGACTGCAGGACGGCGTAGGCCAGGCCACCCAGCGAGAGGTAGAGCACCAGGAGGCCGCCGTTCACGCGGCGGCCACCGGTCTGCTCGATGACGTGGGACATGAATTCCCCGAACGTTTGTAAACGGATGATGACTTGCTGCATGCAACTATACCCACAAGTCAACAGGTGATTACATCGGCCCGATGTGAGATACGCTGCGCCGGTGGCTGAGCCCCCTGCGCCTTCCGGGCCCGACGCCGCCCCGCGGCGACGCGACGCGGCCCGCACCCGCCGGTTGCTGCTCGAAGTGGCACGGCGCCGCTTCGCACGGGACGGCTACGCGGCGACCACGGTCCGCGACATCGCCGAGGACGCCGGTGTCAACGTCGCGCTGATCAGCCGGTACTACGCGTCCAAAGAAGGTCTGTTCGAGGCGTGCCTGGCCGACGCGACCACCGAACTCGACCGCGACACCGAGATCCACTCCCCCACGCAGGTCGCCGCCGACATCGCCGAGCGCATCGCCGGCTCGGCCGCAGACGACCAGGTGCAGGACGGGCTGTTGCTGCTCCTCCGCTCGTCCGGCGAGGAGCGGGTGGACGAACTGCGGCGCAGGCTCCTGGGATCGATCAGCAGGCGGCTCGCCCGGACCGCCACCGGCACCGACGAGACCCCGAGCGAACCGACCGTGCTGCGCGCCCAGATCGTGCTCGCCGCGGCGCTGGGCATCGCGCTGCTCCGCACGTCACCCGGTGCTCAGCCGCTCGCGTCCGCGTCGGCGCAGGACCTCGAGGCCCCGCTGTCCGATCTGGTCACCGCGCTTCTGACGAAATGACCGGCACCCCGTCGACCGCGTGGCGCACGAAGCGGGCGATGTGCGGCGAGGTCTCGTGCGCCCGCCAGACCAGCCGCAGCTCGGCTGCCGACAACCCGTTCACCGGCACCATCCGGACGTCGGGCGGTAACGCCACCGCGTGCTGGAGCGACGTCGCGACGAACGCGATCCCGTCGCCGAGCCGCACCCGGGCCAGCAGCTGCAGCACGTCACCGACCTCCGGTCCGGCCACCGCGGGCACGTCACCGCGATCGACGCCGAGCGCGTAGGCGCGCTCGGCGGGCCCGTCGCTCGCCCAGACGACCACCGGATCCGCGGCCAGCTCCGCCCGGTCGACGACGCCCCGATCGGCCAGCGGATGGTTCGACGGCAGCAGGACGACCCGCGGCTCGACCGCGACGACGTCGCTGTCCAGGCCGTCCGCGTCGAACGGCGCGCGGATCAGCGCCAGCTCGGTGCCGCCGGTCCGCAACAGTTCGGACTGGAGGTTCCCGTCGACGACGAGCGCCTCCGCATGAGCGTCCGCATGGTCGTTGTTGTAGGAACGGGTCAGGTCCTGCAGCACGGCGATGTCGCAGCCGCGGGCGCTGACCCGCAGCCGGACCTCGGGCTCGGCCGCACGCCGAGCCCGGTTCACCGCGGCGTCAACCCGGTCGGTGAGCTCGCGGGCCTCCGCGACGAGCACGCTCCCGGCCTCGGTGAGCGCGACGCCGCGCGCCCGCCGGACCAGCAGCGGGACGCCG
Source organism: Cryptosporangium aurantiacum (assembly GCF_900143005.1). Lineage (NCBI taxonomy): Bacteria > Bacillati > Actinomycetota > Actinomycetes > Cryptosporangiales > Cryptosporangiaceae > Cryptosporangium > Cryptosporangium aurantiacum. The sequence goes on along the minus strand of NZ_FRCS01000007.1, from coordinate 375,987 downwards.
ACGTCGGCCTCCAGCGCGCGGATCGCCCGGGACAGCGCGGGCTGGGTCATGCCCAGCCGGTCGGCCGCCGAGGTGATCGCACCGTCGGCGGCGACGGCGATCAGGTACCGCAGGTGGCGCAGGTCGATGTCCGGCACGTCGTGTCCCTCCCGGCTGCGATGCCCCTCCAGCATGCCAGCCATGCCCGGATCGGCCTTCCTCGCTGGTCACGGCGGTCGCAGGATCGAATCCGTTCCGACATCGAGAGAAGGAAGCACCACCATGACGCAGAACGTCCGCCGCGCCGTCGTCACCGCGGGCACCGCGGGCCTCGGGTTCGAGACCGCCCGCGCCCTGGTCCGCGCGGCGTACGAGGTGACGGTGATCGGCCGGAACGCCGAGCGCGGGCGGCGCGCCGTCGACACGCTGCGGGCCGAGTCCGCCGGCGGTGAGGTCCGGTTCCTCCCGGCCGATCTGTCCTCGCTGGCCGAGGTGCGCGACGTCGGCCGGACGATCGCCGCCGCCGGGCCGCTGCACCTCCTGGTCAACAACGTCGGCGGGATGTACGTCGACCGCTGGGAGTCCGTGGACGGTATCGAAGGCGCGTTCGTCCTGAACCACCTGACGCCGTACCTGCTGACCGACGCGCTGACCGATTCGCTGGCGGCGGGGGCGGCTGAGTCCGGCGAGCCGAGCCGCGTCGTCCAGGTGACGTCGTCGGCCATGGTCGCCGCGGTGCCGGACTTCACCGACGTCGACCTGCCCGGCGAGTACTACGGGCTCGCGGTGACCGGGCGAGCGAAACTCGCCAACCTCACCTGGGCCCTCGACGTCGCCGGTCCGCTGGCCGAGCGCGGGATCACGCTGGTCGTGGCCGACCCCGGTCCGGCGGCGACGCCGAACGCTGCCGCGATGGAGCAGCGCATGTTGCCTCCGGCGATGCGCGGCATGTGGGACGCGATTCTCGAGGGCGTCAAGCGGCCGGCCGACGAGGCGGTTCGGTCGATCGTGCGTGCCGCCACCGCACCGGAGCTCACCGCCGGAACGATCGTCGAGCCCGACGGCGGGTCGGGCGAGGGGCTGCGGGCGGCGGTGACCCCGGAGCTGACGGCGGCCGTCCGGGCGCTCACCGACCGCACACTCGGTTCGTCGTCGCTCCGCGCCGGTGGTGTCGCCTAGGCCTGTGGATGAATCCAGCGCTGCGCGGTTCTGAGCGCCTAGACTCGGCCCGCCCTACAGGACGTTCTCCGGCTCTGGCACCTCCGCGCCATCGCCTACCGGCAGCCTGATTTCCGGCAGCGCGCCGCGGAGGCTCGCGCGGCTGAACCAGGTCGCTTCCTCGCCGCCGAGGACGCCCTCCCCGACTGGCCTCGACCCGCCCCCGCGTGAGCTACCGGGTCGAACTCCACACGGCCGTGGGACGCCATGCTGGTGGCGAACAACCCGCGGGTGCGCGACGTGCTCAAGGACGGCTACCCGCAGCCGGTCGATCCGCCGGCCGGGTCATAGGCCGCTGTCCGGCGTCGTTTCGACATCGATGGTCGCACCGTCGATCGCGAGGTTGACACCGGCGTAGGGCGTATAGGTGAGGATGAGCTCGACGCCGTTCGGCAACTGAACCTTCGCCGTCGGCACGGCGCCGGGAACAAACACGGCCGGGACCGGTCTGCCGTCCATCGTGACGTCGATCCGCACGACCTCGTCCGGATCCCACCCTTTCTTGCGAAGGCTCCGGTGGTTCTCCGAGCGGGGGGCGAATACCCGGACTGCAACAAACACCACGGTCATTCGCGTCTTGAATCCGCCGACCCGCAAGCGGTAGTGGTAGACGGGGAACTCCCGGGGGAGCCGATCCTCGACCGCTACGCCCCGCAAAGTGGAGTACGGGACGGCCGTCGTCTCGGTCCGTACTGCCGATACACGTCCTGAGTCCTCCGGACGCGGACGCGGCGGAGGGCTCGGCAATGGGCTGGGGAGCGGACCGGCGGGTGGAAGCGCTTCTAACGCCGCGAGTAGGTCGAACGTCGCCGTCTTGTCCCCCGTGCGATAGGGGGTTTGGTGCAGGCCGGAGAGGTCGTCGAGTTCCGGCCCGACCACGGGAAGCTCGCCCATCCGAACCGGAAGAACGCGTCGTCGCAGGTCCCGCGCGTAGCCGTACTCGCGCCGGCACGCCTCCGACGCCATCGACCACTCCGAGAGCGCGAACACGAACGTGTCGCATTCGCGGATGTTGCGGAGGATCTCGGTCCACCATGGATCGCCGCCTGCCAGCCGCGCGTCGTACCACACGTCCATCTTGGCGTGACGCAGATCCGAGGCCATCTCGTCGACCCCGCTCCGATCCTCGCGTGCGTAGCTGATGAACACTCGCCTCGACATGGAGTGATCGTCGCAGCCGGGACCTCACACGCGGCGCATCGTGGCCCGCACGCTCTCGGTGAATCGGGCCACCAGCGGACGCTCGTCCCCGGCACGGGTGACCATCGCGACCTCCGCGCGGATCCGCAGATCGGGGAGTTCGCGATACTCGACGCCGTCGACCGGGGTGAACCCGGCGGCGCGCGGCGTGGCGTTCGCCGGTGACCGTGCCTGCGGCGTGGAGTTGAACTGCCCGACGGCGACCGCACCTCGGTGACGCTGCTGGTGGCGCTGCTCTCACCCGAGTCCCGCGGCGTGCTGCGACTCGTGTCGGCCGATCCGCGTGTGCCGCCCCGCATCAACACCGGTCTGCTCTCCGACCCGCGCGACCTGGTGCGGCTGCGGGCGGACGCCGACCTCGCCGGACGACTGGCCCGGAGCGCGCCGCTGGATGCCGTGATCAGCGGAGGTGAGCAGGGTCCCGTGGCGCCGTATCACCACCCGGTCGGTACGTGCCGGATGGGGGCGGCGGACGATTCTTCCGCGGTGGTGGACCCGGACGGGTGGGTGCACGGCGTCGAGAACCTCCGCCGCCGCGGACCGTCCGCGCCGCGGGCAGAACTACTCAGGTGCCGGACGCCCCTGAGGGACCAGGCTAGGGGCATGACGATCACTGAGCCCCGTCGATCCGCTCGCCCCGGCCGTTCGCCGCTGCTCGGGTTGTTCGCCGAGCGACGCTCGCGCTTCGACACCGCGATCCGCCCCGGCGTCACGGTGGCCGGACCGCTGCCGGCACCGTCCGAAGCGTCCGACCGGGTGGTCTGCCGGTCGCTCGACCAGGCGTCCCGCGAGTACTTCGCGTCCCGGGCGCAGAAGCGCCTGGTGGACGCGCCGTTCCCCACGTCGGCCGAGGCGGCCGACGTCGCTGGGGTGGCCGAGGTAGCCCGGCCGGCGTAGCGCGCCGGCCGGGCGCTGACCTGACCGGGCAGGGTCAGGTCAGATCGACCGCGATGGCCAGCGCACAGGCGTCACCACCGCCGTAGGTCCGGCAACCGCTCAGCGCGAAGTTCACCGCGCCCTGGCGAGTCCCGGCGCGTCCCCAGCCCCACGGATTACTCGGAATCGTGGTCGCCAGCGCGATCCAACCGCCGTAGGCGCTCACCCGGACGACGCAGTCGGTCGCACCGGTCTGCTGACAGTAGAGACGCGCCCTCGCGTCGGCTGCCGCCTGCCCGGCCCCCGTCCATGCGTACCCGTACTTGGCGGTGGACTCCGAATAGGCGATGGCTCCGTAGTACGGACCCCCCACCGCCTCCGCAGGCCCCGCCGACACCAGCGGGCTGAGCACTGCACACGCAGCGACCAGCACCAACTTCTTCACGATGTTCATCAACGCCCCCCGTTGCTCCCCGACGACTCCTGCATGAAATCACCACACGGGAGTAAAGACGACAAATCCGGGTATAACGCGCCGGATGCGCATCCAACTGTCTCCGGCGGGACCGGTCGACGGATACGCTCGGTCGGTGTTCTCGTCCCAGGGCCCGTCTGCGCGTGAGCTGTGTGTCCAGGCGCTCTCGTCGGTCGAGCACGGCTACGACCTCCTCGCCCCGAAGTTCGACTACACGCCCTACCGCACGGCGGACGTCGTTCTCGACACGACCGCCGAAGCGCTGGCCGGCCTCGGGCCGTTCACCGATGGTCTGGACGTGTGCTGCGGTACCGGCGCGGGCACGCAGGTTCTCACCACGCTGTGCCGCGGACGGATCACCGGCGTCGACTTCAGCGCCAACATGCTCGCCCAGGCGCGGGCCGCGAATCCGGACGCCTTATGGGTGCGGGCCGACGCCAGGGCCCTGCCGTTCGCCGAGCGCTTCGACCTCGCGGTCAGCTTCGGAGCGCTCGGCCACTTCCTGCCCTCCGAACGGCCGGCGCTCTTCGAGGGTGTGTACCGCGCGCTGCGACCCGGCGGGCTCTTCGCCTTCCCGATCGAGGCGCCGCCGCCCCTCACCGACAGCTGGTACTGGCAGACGCTCGGGTTCGACCTGGTCATGCGCGTCCGCAACACGGTGTGGCGGCCTCCGTTCGTCATGTACTACCGCACCAGCCGCCTACCGGCGATCCGCGCGGATCTGACGTCGGCCGGATTCAGCGTCACGGCCGACGCGCTGACCGGCGCGGGCCGGTACCGGGACGGAAGTCCGCACCGCCTGCTCGTCCTCGCGCGCAAGCCGTGATGGCCGGTGCGGGTCGGGTCGGCGCGTAGCGGACAATGAGGCGTGACCGAGAGCGCGACCGTCAACCGGACCTACAAGCTGCGTAGTGGCCGGGTTACGCCCGGTCAGCGCAGGGCCCTGGGCACGCTGGCCGACCGGTTCGCGATCCCGGCCGGTGACGCGCCCCTCGACCTGACGGAACTCTTCGGCCGTGACGCGCCCGTCGTCCTGGAGATCGGTTTCGGCATGGGCGGCACCACGCTGGAGATGGCGCAGGCCGATCCGCGTACCTGCCTGATCGCCGCCGACGTGCACGTTCCCGGCGTCGGCGCGCTGTTGCGCGGCGTCCACGAGCGTGGGCTGGACAACGTGCGGGTGCTCCACGGCGACGGCGCCCAGCTGCTGGAGCAGCGGATCCCGCCCGCGAGCCTGGCCGGCGTACGCCTCTACTTTCCCGACCCGTGGCCCAAGGCGCGGCATCACAAGCGCCGCCTGGTCGACGCCCGGTTCGCCGCGCTGGTCGCGGACCGGCTGGTCCCCGGCGGGCGGCTGCACTGCGCCACCGACTGGGAGCCCTACGCCGAGCAGATGGTCGCGGTGCTGGCTGCCGAGCCCGGCCTGGAACTCGAGCACGGCGGCCCGGTGGAGCGCCCGGCGTGGCGTCCGGAAACGAAGTACGAGACCCGCGGCCGAGCGAAGGGCCACGTCGTCGCGGACATCTTCGCGCGTCGCCCCGCACCCGCATCAGCCTGAAGCCGCGCCGGAACTAGCCGTTGCCGACGAGCCGGATCCGGCGCAGTTGCCCGATCTCCGCGGCGTTCTTCATCAGCTCCAGGTTCACCCAGGCCAGCACGTCGCCGAACGGCTGCCCGCCCGGAAACGGCCAGCTGCTGGCCGGTGCCACGGCTAGATCCTCATCACGAGCCTGATCCAGCACCGCCGACCAGTCGGCGTGGAGGCGCTCGATCCGGGCGACCGCGGCCGCGGCCGTCCCCGCCCACACGATCTGCTCGGGGGACGTTGTTTCCCGGCCGACCGCGTGCGCGTGAGCCGTTGACCACCACATGTCGACGTGCCACGTCAGCCAGCCGACGCTGACCAGCGGCGGCGGGTCCGGTTCGGTCTCGGCCCAGTCGGCGCGCCACGATCCGTCGGGCTCGCGCCGCACGGTCCAGGCCCCCGGGGACGGCAGCCAGAAGCACTCCTCGTCGCCGAGACCGGCGAGCGAGATCTCGGTCAGGGCCCACGCGATGTCGTATTGACGTCGCAGGAAGCTCAGCGGCGAGGTGTCCATCCACCGGAAGATATGCGGCCGTCCGTCCGACTCCTAGCGGTTTTGAGCGAGACGCCGCCGCGGGCGCCACCGGGATCGTCCTGGTCGCCTGAATCAGCGACAACCCAAAAGCCGTCGCGCGGCTACAGTGCCAATATGCTGCGGTCGAGCCTCACGATCGAGTCGCTGGCCGATCGCCCGGATCTCGTGGACCCGTTGGCGCGCCTGCGGTGGCAGGAGTGGGCCGACCATTCCGGCCGTGAGTCTCTGCTGTGGTGGATCCGCACCACGCAGGGCGAGGCCGGGGCCGACGGTGTGCCGGTCACGCTCGTCGCGGTTGACGCAGCGGGCGACGTCCTGGGCGGCATGGGTCTGATCACGGTGGAGCATGACGAACTCGCCGACCGGGGTCCGTGGGTGGTCGGCGTCATCGTCCGCTCGGACCAGCGCGGCCGCGGTATCGGCGGCGCACTGATGACGAGTCTGACGACCTGGGCCGCGGACGCCGGTTACGCGCGGCTGTGGGTCAACGCCGGCGGGCGGGCCGTGGACTTCTACCGCCGATGCGGCTTCACGATCACCGAGGTACTCCGGCCTCCGGGCCGTGACCCGATGACGATCCTGTCGCGTGCTGTCCCGCATGGACGCGAAGCTCGAGGTCGATGAACGCCGCGATCATCGCCCGGTAGGTGGCCTCAACGACGTCGGGGTCCGCGCCGGACTCGGTGGCGAGCGTCCGTACCTTCCCGATCACCTGCTCGACGCGGTTGGGGGCGCGCACGGCGTCCGAATCGGTCTTGAGCCGACCGGCACGTCGGACGAGTTCCTCCCGGCGGCTCAGCAATCCGACGATCTGCCGGTCGAGTTGGTCGATGCCGGCACGGATCTCCGGCAGTTGTTCGCGGCTGGTCATGGCGCACAGCGTACGGAGCGCCCAGTCGGCCCTCACGGCTCGCCTGGCCGCTACCGCCCCTCGAGGACTTTCTGGGCGTCGTATGCGACGCGGGCGGCTTCGACGTGCTTCAGGTTCGCCTGACTCCATTCCAGCATGGGCGTGACCGACTCAAGGAAAGAGACGCCCAGCGGCGTGAGCCCGTAGCTGATGTTGGGCGGCATCACATTGTGGATTGTCCGGACGAGAATGCCGTCCCGTTCCAGGCTGCGGAGTGTGACCGTGAGCATGCGTTGACTGATTCCGTCGATTCCTCGCCGCAATTCGGTGAAGCGGCGGGGCCCCGAGCCGAGGAACGAGATGACCACGAGTGACCACTTGTCGTCGATGAGTGGCCGGCATCCGGCGCGTGGTCGGTCGGCAGCGCTCATGGTTACCTCCGGGGAACCGCGGCACCCGAATGTGCCTGATTGCGCGACGCAAGGCGGCCGCGAATCATGGGTCTTGGTTCTCGAACAGTACCGAATTACCGAAGAGAACCACCATTCGCCGTGACGCAAAGGAACAATTATGTCCACATATTTACTGGTACACGGCGCCTGGCACAGTGCCGCGAGCTGGGACCGTGTGATCCCGCTGCTGGCAGGAGCCGGCCACCGGGCCCTCGCGCCGTCGCTGACCGGCCACGGCGACCGGTCCCACCTGCTCGGCCCTGACGTGGGGCTCGACACCCACATCGACGACGTCATCCGTGTGCTCCTGGAGCAGGACCTGACCGAGGTCGTGCTGGTGGGACACAGCTATGCCGGAATGGTCATCTCCGCGGTGGCGAATTTGGTTCCCGACCGGATCGCACACCTGGTTTATGTCGACGCCATGGTCCCGAACGACGGCGAAAGCGTCATCGACGTCCTGCCGTTCACCCAGCATTTGATCGACCAGGCCGCGCAGTCCGAGGCCTGGTGGCGCATCCCGCCGCTGCCGGAACTCCCTCCACCCGCAGGATTGTTCGGCGTCACCGATCCGGCGGACGTCGCCTGGCTCCGCACGATCCTGTCCGACGAACCGGTGCGCTGCTTCCAGCAAGCTGTCCGGCTCGACAATCCCTCCGCGAGCGCGATTTCGCGGACGCACATCCATTGCACGGTCGGCGCCCCGGAACGGCGGCCCGTATCTCCGGCAGAAACGGTCTGGGAACTGCCGACCGGCCACGACTGCATGGTCACGATGCCGTTCGAGCTCTCCGAGTTGTTGCTCAAACTGGCCTGACGGGTCGAAGCGCTCCGGGAAAAGCTCGAGTCCCCGTGATCCGGCTTCTCGAGGATCGTGGCCACGCCCACTACCGGAGCGTTACCGGCAGCAGCCGCAACTCGGCCCGGACGATTCCGTGGATGGTCTCCTGCCGACGCCAGTGCAACCAGGCCGTCGTCTCGGTGAGCCACAGCGCTCGGGACACCTGAAGCAACAGGTCCCACCACTCGACGGGCGGGTTGCGCAACTCCGGCGCCCCCACGAGGATCTCGGCATGAGGAGACGGCCGGGGCGGGGCGCCGCGATCGGGCTGGCGGTCGGCGCCGCGCTGGTCAGTCTGCTGATTCTGCTACCGAGCGCGCTGCAGGGTTCCTTCTACGAGATCGCCGACCCGTTGGTGTACATGGGCATTCCGCTGCTGGTCATGGGCGCTGCCATCGGCGCCGCGGTCGGAGCGTCAGCGCCGCGAGCACGCGGCGCCCGGGTCAGGAGGGAACGCCGGCCTGGTCGAGCAGGGCAGCCCCCGTCCGGTACAGCTCGACCAGGAGCGGCTCGAGAGCACGACCCGAAGCGGTGAGCCGGTACAGCGTCCGATGCGGGAAGCCCGCGCTTCGGACCCGAGATCCCGCAGGACCAGTGATCGCCACGAGCGCGACCTCGACCGGGCACTCCGCCTCCGGCCGCCGCGCCGCATCAGCGCGAACCAGCACTTTCTCGATCTCGTTGACACAGCGGAAAGCGATGATGGCGAGCCCGCCGAGGGCGCCTGCGTCGCCGGTCACACGGCGCAGATGTCGGCCAGCGTCTGCATTGCCCGGCGTTCCTTCTCCGCGAGTTCCGTGAGCAAACCCGAGGCCTGGGTCAGGTGCCCGGCCTCGCCGGATTCTCCGGCGGCCGCGATCAGCCGCGCGACCTCGGACCAGAGCGGCACGATCTCGGCGTACCTCTCGGCGCCACGCTGGAGGTCGTGAACAAGGGCGGCGCTCTCGGCGAGGAAATCGCGATACAGGACGCGAAACAGCGAACCGCCGGTGCCGCCACGTTCCATCAGCATGGCGGCGCGCGGAAGGTCGCGGGCGGGGTCGGAGGAGCGAGCGAGCCACCTCGGCACCTCCCGGGCCGCCTTGCTGATGCCGCGGTGGCCGAGGTTGGCGATCGGCGGGTTGAGGAACGCGTGGGCGTTGCTGCGGACGGCGGCCCGGATGGCGTCGCCGAGGTCGGGCCGGGAGGCGGGGCCGGAGATCGTGAACGAGAGATGGCGGGCGGCCATCGGCCCGCGTTGGCTACGGGCCCGCGCCAGGCTGTCGAGCGTGGTCGAGACGGTGCCGCCTTGCTGGGCGGTGTCGATCAGGTAGGCGCGGGTGTCGTCGTACCCGTAGAGCGCGACGACGTGACCGGCGAAGTGAACCTTCGTCGTAAAATAGTCCAAATGGTACGAGTCCAGTTGCAGGCCGACCGGCCGCCCCGCGTCGAGTGCGGTGGCCACCGTGCGCCAGGCCTTACGCGGAGAACCGGTCTCCTCGATGCGTAACGTCAGGCCGAGCCGGTCGGCGAGGGTCCGGACGATGCTGGTCGGCTTGGTACGCCCGCCGAGGAACGGAAAGTCCATGCGCTTGGCGTCCCAATAGACAAAACCCAAACCTTCACCGAGACCGAACAGCATGGGTTCGGACAGGGTGATTTTCTCGTGGCGTAGCAGCGCGCCGAGCGCGGTGGTCTCGCAGTGCTGCCCGCCGGGATACGCCACACCGTTGAGGATCATCAGCCGAACCCTGAACCCTCACACGGGGAGAGGGTCAACCCCGGCCGACCGTCCCCCGCCGACCACCCGATCGGGTGAGGCAGCCGGGTTGAGGGCTCCCCCGCCGCCCGCCGCTGGAGCATCATGAGCACGTGACCGACGCGATCACCGAGGAGCAGCTCGCCGAGCTGATCCGGACGATGGACGAGGCGGCCGACGCCTACATCCGCGGCGACATTCGCCACTACCTGACGCTCTTCGACCACCCGGCCGACTACACGCTCATGCCGCCCTACGGCGGCGAGACGACGCGCGGGTTCGAGTACACCGAGGAGAGCCTGGCCGAGACCTCTCGGTTCTTCGCCTCCGGTGAGGCCCGGCTGGACGTCGTGGAGTCCTATGTCTCCGGTGCGCTGGCCGTCCTGGTCGCGGTGGAGCGTCAGCACGGCGAGGTCGGCGGTACACCCGATCAGGACTGGTCGCTGCGGGTCACGCTGGTCTTCCGCCGGGCCGGCGACCGGTGGCAGCTCGTGCACCGGCACGCCGACCCGCTGGTGCGGCCGATCCCGTGGGAGCTGTTCTCGCGCATCGCGCGCGGAGCCGAGAGCGACGACTGAACCGTTCGCGCCCGCGGCGCTACTCACTCACTTAGAGGGGGTGGGCGGATGGCGGGTAGCGACGACGACTTACTGCGGTCGGTCGCCGCCGGTGACGCGACCGCTCTGGCCCGGCTCTACGAGCGGCACTCCGGTGCGCTGGTCGGCTACCTGCAGCGGCTCGCCGGCGACCGGATGACCGCCGAGGAGATTCTTCAGGACACGATGCTCGCGGTCTGGCGGTCGGCCGGTGCCTTCGAGGGGCGCGCGAAGGTCACGACGTGGTTGTTCGGGATCGCCCGGCGCCAGGCGCACAACCGGCTGCGCGGCCGGTCCGCACCCGAGCCCGCCCGCACGGAACTGCCCGACCGGGCCGATCACAGCGCCGGTCCGGAGGAGCTGGCGATCGCGGCGGCCGGTGGTACTCCGGTGGCCGCGGCCATCGATCGGCTGCCCGCCCACCACCGTGACGTGATCGCGCTGGTCTTCGTCGCCGGTCTGCCGCTCGCCGACGTCGCCGACGTGCTCGCGATCCCCGTCGGCACGGTCAAGAGCCGCTTGTATCACGCGCGGGCCGCCGTCGCCGCGGCGCTCGCCGCCCAGGAGGTGCCCGAATGAAAGAATGGCTGGCCGCCTACGCCGCCGGCACGTTGCGCGGCGCGGACCGCGACCGCGTCCGGGTGCACCTCGCGGACTGCCCGCGCTGTCGCGCAGACCTCGCCGCCTGGAAAAACATTGCGGACGCTCTGCGGCCGGGCACCGCTACCGCGGGCACCACCGCACCCGACCCGGAGCGGCTCGTGCGCGCGGTGCTGACTCGGAGCGCCGTCGAGAGCCCGGATCCACCGCCCGAGGGACAGGCCGCGAGACGTCTGCGGCACCTCGCCGCGCTGATGGTGGCCGAGGCGCGCCTCATCCGGCCGGCCGTGCCGATCGCGTCGGCGCTGGTGATCGCGCTCGGCGTGGTGATCGTCCTGGTCCAGGCCACGACCGGCCGCGACGCCGAGCGCACCACCGCCGGTGGCACCGCAGAGCTGGTCCTCGCCCTGATCGCCCCCATCGTCGCCGCCGCGGGTGTGGCTGGCACGTACCGCTCCGGACGTGACCCGGCCGCCGAGCTGATCGCCGCCACCCCGGGATCCGGGCTGCTGCTCCTCGTCCGGCTCGCGTTGGTGTTCGGTTACGACCTGGCGATCGCGGTCGTCGCCTCCGTCGCACTGGCCGCCGCGGACGTGGCCGACACCGCGAGCCTCAACACGCTCGTCGGCGCGTGGCTCGGGCCGATGGCGCTGCTGTCCTCGCTGAGCCTGCTGATCGCGGTCCGGTTCGGGTCGGACGTCGCGCTCAGCGCCGCCGTCGGGCTGTGGGCCGTGCGCGTGCTGGCGGGCGACGTGCTGCTGTCCCCCGACGCTCTCCCGGCGCGGGTCATCGTGACGGTCTGGTCGACGAACGCGCCTGTGCTGGCGGTCAGCGCCGCCGTCGCGCTCATCGCGCTTCTGCTGGCCGGACGTTTTGATGAACCTCGCAACGGCTGGCGCGCTACCCATCCCCTGTGAGACCACTGACCCTCTGGCGCTACGAGACACGCCGGGCAGGCGTGACGGCGCTGCTCGGCCCGCCGATCGCCGTCGCACTGAGCCTCGCCGCCGCGCTGGCGAACCCGCTGTCCGGTGAGGCGAGCACGGCCCGCGTCCTGCTCGGTGCCCTGGAAATGGCGATCCCGCTCGCGGCCGGCGTCACCTGCGCCTCGCTCGTCGGCCGCGACCCGGCCGTGGAACTGCAGCTCACGACGCCGACGCCGTACCGCTTCACGGTGCTGCGGCGCATGGCCGTCACGCTCGGGTGGGCCGCGGCCGTCGCCACGACGATGGCGTCGGTACTCATCGCGACCGGCTGGTGGGGCCGGTGGCCGGCCAACCACGGGGCGTTCGTCGGGCAGCTCACCTGGCTCGCCCCGACGCTCGGGCTGAGCGGCGCCGCCCTCGCCGCCGGCGCCGTGTTCCGCAGCCCGGCGGCGGCAGGCGCGCTGGTCACGACGGTGTGGGCGCTCCAGCAGTTCTTCGGCGAGGCCGCGCAGGAGCACCTGCCGGGCCGCCTGCTCTACCTGTTCGCGACGACGCGGGGCGCACGGCCGGACGACTGGATCGCGAACCGGCTCGTGCTGATCGGCGTGGGCGCCACGCTCACCGCGCTCGCCCTGCTTGTGTTGACCCGCTCGGAACGCCTGATCGGCGAGGAGGACGAATGATCGCCAGCCTGCGCTACGAGTTCCGTATGCAGGTCCGAAAACGCTCGGTGTGGATCGTGCCCGCGCTGAGCGTCGTGCTGTTCCTGCTGATCGGGGGCAGTCTGCTGCGCGACCTGTTCGACCCGGACGAAGCGCCTGCCGACGCGCGGACCGCGGTGCTGGGCCTCGCGGTCCAGCTCCACGCCCTGCTGACGATCGGGTTCGGCTGTCTGCTCGCCGACCGGCTCATTCGCGACGACCGCCTGCGGGTGGCGCCGATCCTGGACGCCACGCCGGCCCGGCCGGGCGCCCGCCTGCTCGGGAAGTACCTAGGGACGGCCGCCGCCACCGCGATACCGATCCTGGTGGTGTACTTCGGATTCACCGCCGCGTACGCAGTGCACACCAGCGCACCTGAAGCGTTCGGTTGGGCGCTGGTCGCCAGCGGCGTGGTCTTCGTGCCGGGCCTGCTGTTCGTGGCCGCTTTCGCGCTGGCGTTGCCGGTCGTGATGCCGGCTCCGCTGTTCCGTGTGCTGTTCGTCGGCTACTGGCTCTGGGGCAACCTGGTCGGGCCGGAGCTCATGCCCACGCTCGCGCAGACCCTCGTCTACCCGCTCGGCGGCTATCCGCTCGTCGCGCTGCTGGACTTTCACGGCATCGACGGCCAGCAGTCCCTGGCCGGTCCGGTGACCGGCGCGACGTTGAACTTCCTCCGGCCGAATCCGACGCCGTCGGTCGCGTGGCTGTCCATCGGCGTGCTGCTGGCGCTGGCGGCCGCCGTCCTCGCGGGTGGCCACGCGCTCCGCGTCCGCCGCGCCCGATGAGCCACCCAGACGAAGGGAACCCGAATGCGGATCGAAATCTCCGGCCTGATGAAGACCTACCGCGGCGGGGTGACCGCGCTCGACGGCCTCGACCTCACCGTCCCCACCGGCATGTTCGGTCTGCTCGGCGCCAACGGCGCCGGTAAGACCACGCTGATGCGGATCCTCGCGGGCATCGTGCGGCCGTCGGCAGGCCAGGTGCTCGTGGGCGCGCACGACGTCGGTACGCGTGCGGGGCGGACGGCCCTGCAACGCCACCTCGGGTACCTGCCGCAGGACCTCGGCGTCTACCCCGATCTGACGGCCCGCCAGTTCCTCGACTACATCGCCCTGCTCAAGGGCATGGACGACGGGTCGGTGCGGCGCCGGCGCGTCGGCGAGCTGCTCGAGGTCGTCGGCCTGACCACGTACGCCAACCGCCGGTTGCGGGGTTTCTCCGGGGGCATGCGGCAGCGGGTCGGCATCGCTCAGGCGCTGCTCGCCGATCCGCAGCTGTTGATCGTCGACGAGCCGACCGCGGGCCTCGACCCGGAGGAGCGGATCCGCTTCCGCACGCTGCTGTCGCAATTCGCCGGCCGACGCACGGTGCTGCTGAGCACGCACATCGTCGACGACATCGCGCAGACCTGCCGGGAGGTCGCGGTGCTGGCCAAGGGCCGGCTCATCTTCCGCGGCACGGTCGAGGAGCTGACCCGCTGCGCCGAGGGTCAGGTCTGGTCGGTCGTCACCGACGGGCCGCCGCCGACCGAGGGCACGGTCGTGTCCGCGTTGCCGCACGAGGACGGCATGCGGTACCGGATCGTGGCGCCCACTGCGCCGAGCCCCCGCGCCGGTTCGATCGAGCCCGGCCTGGAGGACGGATATCTCGCCGTCACCGCGCGGTGACCCGCGAGGCCCTACCCCTACGATCGGCGCCATGTTGGGAGTGCATTTTGCGATCACCGAGGACCAGGAACGGTCGCTGCTCGCCGCCGACGGTGACGACGACGCGGTGGCGGAGATCCTCGAAGAGCTGGAAGAGTCGTGGGACGACGACCAGCTGAAGGTCGACACGGACAAGGCGTGGATCCCGATCCACCGCTGCCTGACCGACGGAACGCTGGACCCCGACGGCGGCGCCTACCCGCTGTCCCACGCGGTGCTGGGCGGACGCCACCTGCACGAGGAGTTCTACGTCGTGTACGTGGCCGCCGCCGAGGTGCGGGACGTCGCGGAGGCCCTGCGCCCGCTCGACGAGGACTGGTTCCGTGATCGGTTCGCCGATGCGCTGCGGGGTGAGGACGACGACTTCGAGTACACGTGGACGAACTACGTCGACCTTCGGGGCTTCTACGACCGCGCCGCTGCCTCCGGACGCGCGGTGCTCTTCACCGCGACGTAAGCCCGATACCGTGCACGCATGGGACAGACACTGCAGCTGACCACGACCCTGGAGCCCCGTGGGCCGGCCGGGGCGTTCATCCTCACCGACGAGCAGGTCGCCGCGCTCGGTGAGGGGAAGAAGGTCTTCCCCGTGCAGGTCACGATCAACGAGGTGACGCTCTCGCTACGCCTGGCACGGATGGGCGGCGAGAACATGATCGGCCTCTCCAAAGCCTCCCGGGCGCAGGCCGGTGTCGAGATCGGCGCGCAGTACGACGTCCGCATCGTGGCGGAGACCGGCGAACGCACGGTCGAGGTGCCCGAGGACCTGGCCGCGGCGCTCGCGGCCGACCCCGCCGCCGACAAGGCGTTCGCCGCGCTGGCCTACTCGCACCGCAAGGAGTACGTCCGGTGGGTCACCGACGCCAAGCGGGAGGCGACTCGTTCCGATCGGATCACGAAGACCGTCGAGATGGTCCGCGAGGGCCGGACTCGCTGACGTTCAGAACAGCCAGCGGACGACCGTGCGCGCACCGTTGGCGACGCCGAGCAGGAACAGTCCGGCGGCGAGCGCGGCCAGCGCACAACCGACCTTTTCTCCCCGGCTGGCCTCGCTGACCTCGCCGCGCGCCAGCTCCGGGTAGGGAATCGACATCCGGTGCCGCGCTTCGGCGGCCGCGCGCAGGGCGTTGAGACGCTCGACGGCAGCCGGGTTGCGGGCGACGCCCGGGTCGGCGGGCCACGCCAGGCACCGCATCCGATGCAGCGGGTCCGGGGTCGCGCGCTCGAACGCGGCGACCTCGTCGGCGTCCCGGTGTTCCGCGAGGTACGACCAGCGCCCTGCCTGCGCCGCGTTTCCCTGCGCCCGGTAGGCCTCCGCGAGCTGGGCGCGGATTTCCAGGTCGAGCGGGAACGAGCCGACCAGGCCGCGGAGCCGTTGGGTCGCCATCGTGACCGAACCCGAGGCCAGCTCGGCCCGGGCTCGGGCTAGCGTCGTGTCGCGTGGCACAGGCACCCCCGGCGTGTTTCGGGCCCCCTGCCCTCTGCGAGAAGCGTAGGACCCGGCACCACGTCGTTTTGTGCCCCGCTAGCCGACCACGTCTTCCGGGCTCGCCGCGGCCCGGAAGCCCGTGCTGGCGCCCCACATCTCGGCGAACCGGCCGCCGTCGATGCGGAAGATCTCGAACAGCTCGGGCGCTGCGCCGCTCGTGATGCCTTCGACGGTCGAGCGGACGGCGGCCCTGTCACCGTCGACCAGGATGTCCTGGGCCACGACGCGGATCTCGGGGTAGCGGGCCGTGAGCATGCGCCAGGCGTCCCTGCCCGCCGCGAACCCGGTGGCGCCGAGCGGATGGCTGTAGAACCCGGGCGTGTGCAGGTCAGCGGCGCGGTCGAACTGGCGGCTGTTGAAGCACTCCTGCATCTGCCGGATCAAGGCGGCGGTGTCCTCGTGCGTGGTCATCGGCATGGCTCCTAAACGGTGCGTCGCCCCGGTTATCGAGGTCGAGCCTAACCGGGGCGACGCACCGGTTAAGGTGTTTCCACAATGTCCGGCAAACCGAACGAGCTGCGCGCCGACGCACGCCGCAATCGGGAGCGGGTGCTGCGTACGGCGCAGCAGATGTTCGCCCAGGAGGGTCTGAACGTCTCGCTCGACGAGATCGCGCGCCGCGCGGGCGTCGGCCCCGGCACCGTCCATCGGCACTTCCCGGCCAAGGAAGCGCTGTACCTCGCGGTCGCGACCGACATGCTGCAGCAGTTGGTGGACGAGGCAGAACGGCTTGCCGCGGGCGACGACCCCGCGGCTCTATTCACGCTGCTGTCCCGGATGATGGCCGCGGGTGCGGAGAACGCGGCCGTGAAGAGCGCGCTGGCGGCCGCCGAGTTCGACCTGCGCACCGCGGCGCCCGACCTCGCGGCGGACCTCGCGCGTCACGTCGAAGGCCTGCTCGGCCGCGCGCACGCGGCCGGCACGGTCCGCACCGACGCCACCACGGACGAGGTGATGGCGCTGGTCGCGGGCGCGTTCGCCGCGATCCGCCACGCCGGGGCGGAGACCAGCCGCCGGCGCTCCGCGCACCTCGCCGGGATCATCCTCGACGGGCTGCGCCCGGTTGCGCGGTGAGCCCCGGTGTCACACGGGCGGCGCCCGCGGTGTCTTGAGGCCGAATCGGCATCAACGAGGGAGACACCGTGACTGCGCACACCGAGGTCCTCGTCGTCGGCGGCGGGTACGCCGGCGTCATGGCGGCCAACCGCCTGACGCAACGCGACGACGTATCCGTGACGCTGATCAACCCGCGTCCGACCTTCGTCCCGCGGCTTCGCCTGCACCAGCTGGTGGCCGGGACCCATGACGCGGTCGTCGACTATCGCGACGTCCTGGCCGACCGCGTCCGGCTGGTCGTCGACACCGCGACCCGCATCGACGCGGCCGGGCGCAGTGTGACGCTCACGAACGGCCGCGCGGCCGGCTACGACCACCTGATCTACGCGGTGGGCAGCCAC
Organism: Cryptosporangium aurantiacum; assembly: GCF_900143005.1. NCBI lineage: Bacteria > Bacillati > Actinomycetota > Actinomycetes > Cryptosporangiales > Cryptosporangiaceae > Cryptosporangium > Cryptosporangium aurantiacum. The sequence continues at coordinate 358,760 of NZ_FRCS01000007.1, read as the reverse complement.
AGTATCGAGGCGCGTGTGCCCGGGGCGGACGAGTTCGCCCATCCGATCGCGACACTGGAGGCGGCACAGCGGCTGCGGTCGATTGTCGAAGCCGTCCCCGCGACGGCCGCGCTGACCGTCATCGGAGCCGGTCCGACCGGCCTCGAGACGGCCGCCGAGCTGGCAGAACAGGGCCGACGGGTGACGCTGGTCAGCGGCGGAGTGCTCGGCCCGTACCTGCACCCGCGGGCCCGGCGCACGGCGTCCCGGCGGTTCGCCGCGCTCGGGGTCACGGTGGTCGACGGTCCTGACGCGAAGGTCACCGCGGTCACCCGGGACAGTGTGCACCTCCGGGACGGCCGGGAATTGCCGAGCGCGGTCACCATCTGGACCGCCGGCTTCGGCGTGCCCGACCTGGCCACGCGCAGCGGATTGCGCACCGATAACGCCGGGCGCCTAGTCACCGACGAGACGCTGACCAGCGTCGACGACGAGCACATCGTCGCGGCCGGGGATTCGGCAGCACCGTCCGGCCTGCCGTTCCGGATGAGCGCCTACGCCGCCGGTTGCCTGGGCGCACACGCCGCGGACACCGTGCTCCGCCGGCTCGCCGGTACACCGCCCACGGCCGCCCGCGTGTTCTTTCCCGCCATGTGCATCAGCTTCGGCCGCGGCGCCGGTATCTACCAGATCGCGCACCGGGACGACACCGCGATGCGGCTCTTCGTCAGCGGCCGTCCCGGCGCGAAGCTCAAGGAATTCGCCTGCGAGTCCAGCGTCAAACACCTGATCAACGAAGCCCGCAAGCCCGGCTCGCACCGCTGGCTCAAGAACGACAACCGGCCGCAGCTGTTGGCGGGCGCTCCGGCCTGAGCCGACCCCGCGATCGCGGTCAGGCCGTCGCCGCGACGGCCGTCCGCGATCAGTGCGTCGAGCCTGGTCGAAGCCGCCCCCGTAGAGCCTCGGCGAGGAGGTCGACCTGGTCCGGGTCGGGGTCGTTGCCGGTGAGGATGAGCTCGTCGCAGCCGTGCTTCGCGAACTCCGCGACGGTCGCGGCGATCTGGTCGGCCGACGTGAGCGCGGTCTCGACGCCCTCCCGGGCCCAGTCCTCGCCCGCGAACGCGTAGTACGGGGCGATCGCGCGGTCGACCGCGGCCTTCGCGTCGGGGCCGAGCGCGAACATCGCGGACGCCACGACCCGGGGCGCGCCGGTGCGGCCCGCCGCCGCCCAGGCGGCCCGTAGCGCCGGGACGAACTCGTCCAGGTCCTGGACCGACGCGGTGCCGGCGAGCCAGCCCGCTCCCCTAGCCGCGGTGCGGCGGAGCGCCGCCGCCGACGTACCGCCGAACAACAGCGGCGGGCCACCGGTGGTAGCGGGCGGTAAGCCGAGCCCCGCGCGGTCGTTGAAGGCGTCGTCCAACTGGAGGAGCAGGTCGTCGAAGCGCGCGCCACGGGTCCGGTAGGGCACGCCGGACGCGGTGAAGTCGTCCTCCCGGAAGCCGGTCGCCAGCCCGAGCCGGAGCCGGTCCGGGCCGGCGAGGTGGTCCAGGGTCAGGACCGACTTGGCGAACAGCAGCGGGTTGGCCCGTAGGGGTGCGAGCAGCACGCTGGTCTGCAGGCGGATGCGATCTGTGGCGCCCGCGACGGCGGCGAGCACGGTGAGCGGCTCGGGCGTCGACCACAGCAGACGGTCGCTCACCGCCACCGAGCCGAAGCCGTGCGCCTCGGCGCGCCGTGCCCACTCCACGAACCGCCGTCCGTCGCCCCAGGGGGCGTGGGTGGGCAGTCCGATTCCGATGTCCATCGTGCTCCTCACGCGATCAGGTCGGCCAGCGCGTCGACGGGCAGCACCCCGCTGACCGGCGGTGCTCCGTCGATCACCAGCGACGGCACGCCGGTGACGCCGCTGCTGCGGGCGGCGCGTTCGTCGGCGCGCACGTCGGCACCGAACGCGCTGCCGGCCAGCGTCGAGCGGACGTCTCGCCGCTCCAGACCCGCTGCGACGCCGATGTCTTCGAGGACCGCGTGGTCAGCGATGTTCCGGCCTTCGGTGTGGTAGCCGAACAGCACGGCCTCCAGCACCTCGTCGTCGCGGTCGTGCGCCGCGGCGAGCTTGACCAGGCGGTGGGCGTCGAAGGAGTTGACCGGCCGGGCCAGGTGCAGGTTGAGCTCCACGCCTTCGGAAGCGCCTGTGGCGCGGATCTCGGCGATCCGCGCCTCGGCGTTGCGGCCCCACCAGGACGCGTCGGCCATCTGCTCCGCGGCGGTCGTGCCGGGCTCCCGGCTCAGCGCCGGCGCGAGTTCGAACGCACGGCGGTGGACGCTACCCGGCCGGCCGGCCGTCGCGGCCCGTAACCGGCGGTGGCCGATGTAGCACCAGGGGCAGAGCACGTCGGCGTAATAGTTCACGTGTGAATTATTCACGGGTGAAGAGTAGGGAGCCGATCGTTCACGCGTCAACAGTTCGTTCGTAGACTCAGCGGCGTGGCGGCGACCGAGGACCAACTGGCGGCATGGCGTGCGCTGTACCGCGCGGACTCACTGCTCTTCGCGCACCTCAACAACCAGCTGCGGGCCAACGTCGGCCTGACCTACTTCGAACGTGAGGTGCTGGCCGCCCTCGACCGGTTCGACGGCCGCCTCCGGATGGCCCCCCTCGCCGACGAGGTGATGCTCTCCCGCAGCGGCGCGACCCGGCTGGTCGGCAAGATGGAGAAGGACGGCTGGGTGGTCCGCACCACCAGCGCCGCGGACCGGCGCGCGACGTGGGCCGAGCTGACCCCCGCCGGGCGCGACCGGCTCGCCGCCGCGCGGCCAGTCGTCGACGCGGTCGTGTCGACGTACTTCGCCGACCACATCGGAGCGACCGACCTCCGCCGGACCGCGGACGCCCTGCGCAGGCTCGCCGACGCGAACCCTGGCATCGGGGAGTTCGAGTGCGGGCTCTAAATGGGATACCGTGACGGCATTCGCGTGACCCAGATCACAGCCTCACCGAGGAGGCGTCGTGTCCCGGACGACCGCGTTATGCACCCTCCTGACCGCCGTCCTGGTGGGCGCGCTGGCCGCCCCGGCCGCGGCCCCGGGTAAGGGGGCCACGGACCAGCCGCAGCTGAGCTCCCGCAGCGCGCCGATCCTCACGATCGACGGCCTGCGCTTCCGTGACCTCGACCGGAACGGCGCGCTGACGCCCTACGAGGACTGGCGGCTGCTCCCCGAGTACCGTGCCGACGACCTGATCCGCCGGATGACGCTGGTGCAGAAGGCCGGGCTGCTCGTGCACGGCACGCTCCCGGCCACCGAGACCGGATACGACCGGCAGCAACTCGGCACGCTGATCGGCGCCCGGCACGTCAACACGTTCATCACCCGGCTCGCGCTCGCCCCGGAGGCCCTGGCCACCGCGAACAACACCGTGCAGGAAGTCGCGGAGGAAGCGAACCTCGGCATCCCGGCCGTCATCTCGTCCGACCCGCGCAACGGCTTCTCGGTGACCGAGGGCCAAACCGTCGGCGGAGTCGGCACCACCGCAATGCCCGACGCGATCGGCTGGGCCGCCACCGGCAACCCCGCGCTGACCCGGCAACTCGCCGACATCGTCCGGCAGGAGTACCGCGCGGTCGGCATCACCGAGGGCCTCTCACCGCAGGCCGACCTGGCCACCGAACCGCGGTGGACGCGCGTCAACGGCACGTTCGGCTCCGACCCGCGCACCGCCCGGCGGCACGTGCAGGCCTACGTCTCCGGCCTGCAGCACGGCGACGACGGCCTCGGGCCGCACAGCGTCGCGACGGTCACCAAGCACTGGGTCGGCTACGGCGCCCAGGACAACGGCTACGACAGCCACTACTACTACGGACGCTACGCGACGTTCCCCGGCAACAACTTCGCCGCGCACATCGTGCCGTTCACCGGCGCGTTCGAGGCCGAGACCGCCGGGATCATGCCGACGTACTCGATCCTGCGGAACCTCGTGGTCCGGGGGCATCGGGTCGAGCAGGTCGGGGCGGGCTTCAACAGCTTCCTGCTGAAGAACCTGCTGCGCGGCCGCTACGGCTTCGACGGCGTCATCGTCTCGGACTGGGCGATCACCGGCGACTGCCCCCAGGCCTGCCGCGACAACCGGCCGCCGGCGTTCTTCGTCGGGCCCTGGGGCGCGGGCATGCCGTGGGGCGTCGAGAACCTGACCGTCGTCCAGCGGTTCGCGCGGGCGATCAACGCGGGCGTCGACCAGATCGGCGGATCGAACGAGCCGCGGAACGTGACCCAGGCGGTCAACGCGGGCCTGATCAGCAACGCCCGGGTGAACGAAGCCGCGCGGCGCGTCCTGATTCAGAAGTTCCAGCTCGGGCTGTTCGAGAACCCGTACGTCGACCCCGCCGCCGCGGCCCGGCTCTCCGGCAACCCGCGGTTCCAGGCCGTCGGCGACCGGGCGCAGGCCGCGTCGCTCACGCTCCTGACGAACCGGAAGCGGACGCTACCGGCCCGCGCCGGCCGCACGGTGTACCTGTCCGGGGTCAGCCCGCAGGCGGCGCAGACCGCGGGGCTGAAGGTCACCAGCGATCCGGCGAAGGCCGACCTGGCGATCGTCCGGCTCGCCGATCCGCGCAGCGGCACCGGCACGCTCGGCCTGACGTTCACCGGCACCGAACCCGACTACCAGGCGTTCCGCCGCGCGGTCGCGGCGGGTGTCCCGACTGTCGCGGTTCCGAAACTCGACCGTCCGTTGGTGCTCACGAACGTTGTCGACCGCGCCTCGGCGGTACTGGCCGATTACGGCGTGTCGGACGACGTCCTGCTGGCCACCGTGCTCGGGCAGCGGACGCCGGGCGGGAGGCTGCCGTTCGAGTTGCCGTCGTCGCAGGTCGCGGCGGATCGGCAGCTCGAGGACGTGCCGGACGACTCGTCGGCGCCGCTGTTCCGGCGGGGGCACGGGCTCTCGTACCGGTAAGAGCCTCTCACTGCCGTGATGGGCCGATTAGCCCGTGCGGGGGTCGACCGAAGGGTGCTAAAACAGGGCGAATAGTGCGTAGTGCGGCAAGTCGGCGTCTCGGTTGCTACGAAAGCTGCTCGTATCCGCTTTGTCCGTTAAGACAGATCGGAGACGAGAGATGACTCGCAAGCCCGGACGCGTCGGCCTCGCGATAGTCGGCGTGGCACTGGCCGCCGGCACCACGATGACACTCGGCGCTCCCGCGCTGGCCGACCCTGCGGACCCGGAGGCACCGGAGACCGTTGCCGCCCCGGCAGTGCCCGCGGCCCCCGCCGCGCCTGCCGCGCCTGCCGCTCCCGCGGCGGTGGCCGACTGGAACGCCGGAGCCGCCACCAACCAGACCGCGGCCACCCAGACCGCGGCCACCCAGACCGCGGCCGCCCAGGCCGGGGCCACCCAGACCGGGGCCGCGCAGACTGGGGCCGCGCAGACTGGGGCCGATCAGAGCACGACCGCCCAGAGCGGAGCCACGCAAAGCGGGGCCGATCAGAGCACGAGCGCGGCCACCCAGGCCGGGGCTGACCAGGGCACGACCGCGCAGAGCGGGACCGCGCCGACCGGGGCCGATCAGGGTGCCACTGCGCAGAGCGGAGCCGTGCAGAGCGCCGGCTGGACCCAGCAGAACGTCGCCGGCAACCGCGCCGGGGAGGGCGACGGGGACGGGGACGACGACGAGGGCCGCCGCGACGGAAGCCGCCGCGATGCTCGGCAGGACCAGAGCGGCCAGGAGGGCCGGAACACCACCGACCGCGGCACCACCGACGGGCAGGGCCGCCAGGGCCAGAACGAGGGCCAACGGCGCGAGGGCCGCAACGGCACCGACAGCCAGGACGGGCGCAACGACGGCGACAGCACCGACGGCCACGAGGGTCGCGAAGGCCGCGAGGGTCGCGAAGGCCGTGAGGGTCGGGAAGGCCGCAACAGCCAGGACGGCCAGGAAGGCCGCAACGGCACGGACGGCCAGGACGCGCGGGACGGCCGCGGAGACCGGGACGGACGCGAAGGCCGCGGGCAGGACGGCCAGGACGGGCGCGAGGGTCGCGACGGCCGGGACGGCCGCGAGGGCCGGGACGGACGCGAAGGCCGCGAGGGCCGGGACGGACGCGACGGACGGGATGGGCGCGACGGCCGGGATGGCCGTGACGGGCGGGAGGCTCGGGACTCGCGCTATGAGCACAGCCGCGAGTGGCGCTACCGCGGACACCGGCGCGGCGAGCGCGTGACCGGCGAGTGGTACCGCGGCCGCAGCTGGTCGCACGGCGAGTACTGGGAGAGCGGCTCGAACTGGTACCGCGGCAGCAGCTACCACCGCGGCCACGGCTGGGACTCCACCGGCGGCTGGGGCTGGTCCGAGCGCGGCCGCTACGGTGACCGCGTCGCCTCGTTCCACCGCGGCTACCGCGGCTGCCAGCGCGCCGGTTACCTCGGGGTCCTCCGCGGCTGGTGGGACGACTTCAGCTGCGACTACACCCGCTTCGGCTGGGCCGGCTGGAACTACTTCGGGTTCGGTCCGGTCGACTGGCGCTACCGCGGCACCTGGGTCCTCCGCGTCGACGACTTCGACGTCTACTGATCCGAGCGGGAGCCGATCGAGTTGCAACTAAGTGTGGTGTGGGCGGGCGCCCACACCACACTTTGTTGCAGGCCCTCAGGCGACCGGGGTGGCCGGGCGGGTCCAGGACTCCACGCACCCCGCGTGCGGTGTCAGCGCGAACGCTTCGAGCGCCGCGCCCCACTGTCCCGCCGCGGTGCCGAGCGTCGACAGGCGGATCGGGGGCGCGTCCCGCCAGACCAACAGGTCCGCCATCGCACGCTCGACCGGCTCGAGCAGCGCGTCACCCGCCAGCGCCAACCCTCCGCCGAGCACCACCAGCGCCGGGTCGAGCAACATCGTCAGCGTGCTGACGCCGAACGCCAGCGCGGTCACCGCCTCACCCCAGACCCGGTCGGCAACAGGGTCGGCGCCGAGGCGGGCGACCACCCCCCGTGCGGTGTTCACTTCGGCGCCTCCGGCGGCCAGGTACCTCCGGAGGACCGCCGCCCCGGCCGCGTACGCCTCCAGGCACCCCCGCTTGCCGCACGGGCACGGCTCGCCGTCCGGGTAGACCGGCATGTGCCCAGCCTCCCCGGCGGCGCTGCCCGCTCCGCTGACCAGCGCACCCCCGGTGACGACCGCCGCCGCGATCCCGGTCCCGAGCTGGAGCAGCACGAAGTCGTCCGCGCCGCGCGCCGCGCCCAGGTGCCGCTCGGCCCGTCCGGCCGCCCGCACGTCGTGGCCGACCGACACCGGCAGGCCGAGCGGACCCTCCAGCGCCGCCCGCAGGTCCAGATCGCGCCACCCGAGATTCGACGCGTACGCGACCCGGCCGGTCTCGGCGTCGACCAGGCCGGGCGTCACCACGCCGGCGGCCAGCACGTCGAGCCCGTCGGCGACCGCCGCGCCGCGCAGCGACTCGACCAGCGACCGGACGACCGCGACCGTGTCCGTTCCCCCGGCACTCGGCGCCGTGCGGTGGTGACGCGGCAACCCCCGGTCGTCGACCACGGAGGCCTTGACCGTGGTCCCGCCGACGTCGACCGCGACGACCGCGGCGGTCACCGGCGTCCCACCCCGGCCAGCACCGCGCGCACCTCGTCCGCAGACGTGCGATCGCGCCCACCGGCCGGCACCATCGCACGCAGGTGCACCTCGGGAGCCCGGGTGTGCGCGACCAGCGCCGCGACGTTGTACGACCGCACCGAACCGCCGGCGAGGATCGTGATCCGGTCGGCGGCATGCTCGACCAGCGCGCGCAGCCGATCGCGGCCGTCCGCAGCGGCGCCCGGTCCCCCGCCGGTGAGCACCCGGGCCACGCCCAGCGACGCCAGCGTGTCGAGCGCCGCGAACTGCTCGTCCACCTCGTCGAACGCGCGGCTGTACGTCACCGGCGCACCACCGCACTCCGAAAGCAGGGCCGACAGCAACGGCACGTCGATCCGCCCGGACGCCGTCAACCCGCTCAGCACGAACCCCACCCGTGGGTACTGCGCGTACGTCCTGATGTCGAACAGCATCACGCGCAGCTCGTCGGCTGAGTACACGAAGTCCCCGCCGCGGGGCCGGATCAGCACCTGGACGCCGACCCGCGACGTCGCCCCCAGCACCGCGTCGACCATGCCGTGCGAGGGCGTGATGCCGCCTTCCAGCAGATCCGCGCAGAGCTCGATCCGGTCGGCGCCCTCCCGCTCGGCCACCCGAGCCCCGTCGACGTCGTCCAGACAGATCTCGACCAGCGTCACGCGAACGTACCCAGGTCAGCGCCGAGCCGGATCCGGCCGACCGGCCGGCCGCCGCCGAGCACCGGCACCTCGGCCAGGTCACCGACGCCGGAGGTGTCGACGCCGAGCGCGCGCAGCGCCGCGACGGCGAGCATCGTGGTCGCCCGCGGCGAGCCGTCGAGGACCTTCATCGCGACGGCGCGGCCGTCGGCGGCGGCCGCGACCAGCACACCTTCCGCTCCGCCCTTCGCGACGACGCCCGGCACGCGCCGCATCAGCTCGGTGTTCACGTGCCCGGTACCGCCGACGAAGAACGGTTCGGCGCGCATCGCGTCGGCGACGGTTCGCTCGGCCGAGCCGGGAGCCGCGGTCACCAGCCGAGCGGCGGCCCGCGCCAGGCCGAGCGTGGTGGTGCCGAACAGCGGCGCTCCGCAGCCGTCGGTCGTCACGTGGGTCACCGGGCCGCCGGTGGCCTCCTCGAGGATCGCCCGCACGCGCTGCTGCAGCGGGTGATCCGGGAGCAGGTAGCCGCCGACGTCCCAGCCGTTGACCACGGACGCCGCGAGCATCGCCGCGTGCTTGCCCGAGCAGTTCATCCGGATCGGCGACCGCGACGAGCCGCCGGCGATCAGCGAGTTCCGCGTCGGTTCGTCCTCCGGCCAGTCCGGCGGGCACCCGAGAGCCTCCTCGGACAGCCCCGCGGACACCAGGATCTCCCGGCTCAGGACGGCGTGCGCGTCCTCGCCGGTGTGGCTCCCCGCCGACAGCGCGGTCCCGGCGTCGTCCAGCACGAGGCCAACGGCCCGGCAGACGACCGCCTGCCAGGGCTTCACCGACGAGCGCGGCAGGATCGGCGCGTTCGGGTCACCGGCCGCGAACGCGATCCGGCCGTCCGCGGTCAGCGCGACCAGCGTGCCGTGGTGGCGGCTCTCCGCGAACCCGTCCCGCTCGACGACGGCCAGCTCTGCGAGGTCACTCATAGGGTCTTCTCCGGTACGGGTGCGGCGGTGCGCCGCCGGGTGAACGTCTGCAGTTTGTGCGCGACGCCGGACAGCGACAGGTTGCAGACCAGGTAAACGAGCGTGACGACGAGGTACGTCTGGACGAGCAGGTGGTTGTACGCGGCGAGCACCTGCGCGCGGTACAGCAGCTCGGTGAACGCGACGATGTACCCGAGCGAGGTGTCCTTCAGCAGCGACACCAGTTGCGAGACGACCGATGGCGCCACCGCACGGAGCGCCTGCGGCAGGACCACCAACCGCATCGACTGGACCCGGGTCATGCCGAGGCTCACCGCGGCCTCGTTCTGCCCGCGCGGCATGCTCAGGATGCCCGCCCGGAAGATCTCCGCGAACGCGGCGGCGTTAGCCACGGTCAGCGGCAGCACGAGCTTCCAGAGCAGCGGCAGGTTGATCCCGTACCGCGGCAACGCGAACAGCGTCACGTAGATCAACAGGAGCACCGGGAGCGTGCGGGCGATCTCGATGTAGGCCGTGGCGAGCCACCGCACGGGCCGCACCGGCGACAGCCGGCCGAGCGCCAGGATCAGGCCGAACGCCGCACCGAGCACCGCGACCAGGGCCGCGGCCTGCACCGTCCCGCGCAGGCCGACCAGCAGGTACTCCCAGATCGGCCACTCGCCGAACGGCCGCCACTTGTCGGCGTCCAACTGTCCGTGCGACGCGAACTGCCGCAGCGCGAGAACGACAACTGCCACGAGCACAACAACGGTGACGATCGACGCGATCCGAATCCGACGCCGTCCGCGCGGCCCGGGCTCGTCGAACAGAACCGACCCACTCATCGGACGATCGCCACCCGTCGCTCCAGCACACCCGTGGACAACCCGATCACCAGCGCCAGCGCCATGTACGCGAGGCCCGCGCCGACGAAGATCGGGATCGGCTGGGCGTGCACGAGGTTCACCTTGTTGGCGCTGGCGGTCAGCTCGACGACCCCGACGGCCGCGGCCAGCGACGTGTTCATGACCAGCGCGATCATCACGTTCCCGACCGGCTGGACGACCGCCCGCAGCGCCTGGGGCAGGATCACCAGCCGCAGCGACTGGAAGAACGTCAGCCCGAGCGCGCGAGCCGCCTCGGCCTGGCCCATCGAGACCGTGTTGATTCCGCTGCGCACGGCCTCGGCGACGTACGCGGCCTCGTAGATCACGAGCACGAGCACGGCGGTCGTGGTCAGCGGCATCAGCAGGCCGACGTCCGGCAACGCGAACACGAACAGGACGAGCAGCGCCAGCGCCGGCACATTGAGGAAGAACTGCACGTAGCCGAACGCGAGGCTCCGCAGGATCGGCACCGGGCTGACCCGGGCCGCGGTGACCACGACGCCGAGCAGCAGCGAGCCGATGCCGGCGACGACGGTCATCCAGACCGTCGTCCAGAGCCCGTCCAGCAACGCGGGCAGGTTGTCGAGCAGGACGTTCACGCGAAGCCTCCGAAAGGGCGCCGGGGCGGCGGTCACCGCCCCGGCGCCGAACGACTCAGGACCCGGGAACCGAACCGATCGCGGGCGGCTCGGGGGCTTCCGACTTCACGACGGTTCCGAGCGAGGCCTTCCAGATGTCGGCCCAGAGGCCTTCCTTCTGGATCGTCGTCAGCCACGTGTTGACGAACTGCTTCATCTGCGAGTCGCCGTGCTTCAAACCGATGCCGTACGGCTCGGACGTGAACGGGTTGCCGACGACCGTGATGTCCTTGTTGGACGCCGCGTTGCTGGCCAGTAGCGTGATGTCCTGCACGTACGCGTCACCGCGGCCCTGGGTCAGCGCCTGCACGGCCTGCGGGTCGGTGCCGAACTGGATCACCTTGGCGGTCGGGACCCGCTTCGGGATCTCGGTGACGGCCGGGGTGTTCGCGCCGACGATGACGGTCTTGCCCGCCAGATCGTCGATGCTCTTGATCTCGGTGTTGCCGGTCTTCACCGCGACCGCGAGGCCGGAGGAGAAGTACGGTCCGGCGAACGCGACCTGCTTCGCCCGCTCCTCGGTGATCGTGTACGTGTTGAAGACGACGTCGACCGTGCCGTTGCCGAGCAGCGCCTCGCGCGTCTCGGTGGCGGGCGGCACGATCTCGACGCTCGGCTTGCCGAGGATGTAGATCGCGAGCGCCTTGGCCAGGTCGGCGTCGAATCCGGTGACGTTGTCCGGGTTCGACGGGTCCTGCTGGGACAGCAGCGGGGCGTCCAGCGCCTCGGCGACGACCAGCTTGCCGCGCTTCTTGATCTTCTCCATCGTCGAGCCGGGCAGGATCGCCGCGGCGTCGGCCACCGGAGCGTCCGCAAAAAGATCGGTGGACGCGGAGCTGGCAGCGGGGGGAACCGCGGACGAGCCCGAGTCCGAGCCGCCGCCGCAGGCGGCGAGCGCGAGCGTCACCGCGGCGAGCGCCGCCGTGAGCAACGTGCGGTTGGCGACTTTCGCCATGTGTTACCCCTTCAGTGAGACAGGACCTTCGAGAGGAACGAGCGGGCCCGCTCGCTGCGGGCGCCCGTGAAGAACGCGTCGGGGGTGTCGGACTCGACGATCTGCCCGGCGTCCATGAAGACGACGCGGTCGGCCGCGCGGCGGGCGAACCCCATCTCGTGGGTGACGACGACCATCGTCATGCCCTCGGCGGCGAGCCCGACCATCACGTCGAGCACCTCGCTGACCATCTCCGGGTCGAGCGCGGAGGTGGGCTCGTCGAACAGCATGACCTTCGGGCGCATCGCGAGCGCGCGGGCGATCGCGGCACGCTGCTGCTGACCGCCGGAGAGCTGCGCCGGGTACTTGCCTGCCTGATCGGCGATGCCGACGCGGTCGAGGAGTTCGAGGCCTTCGGCGCGGGCCGTCGCCCTGTCGCGCTTCGCCACGTGGATGGGACTTAGCGCGACGTTGTCCAGGATCGTGCGGTGGCCGAACAGGTTGAACGACTGGAAGACCATCCCGACCTGCGCGCGCAGCTGGGCCAGCGCGCGTCCCTCGGCGGGTAGCGGACGCCCGTCGATGCGGATCTCACCGGAGGTCAGCGTCTCCAGCCGGTTCAGGCAGCGGCAGAGCGTCGATTTACCCGAACCGGACGGCCCGACGACGACCACGACCTCGCCGGCGGCGACCTCCAGATCGATGTCGCGCAGCACGTGCGCGTCGCCGAAGTGCTTGTTCGCACCGGTCACCTCGATCATCGGGGCCACACCGTCACCTCCCGTCCCCCAGCAGTTCATCCAGCACGGCGAACCGTAATTCCAATTATCGAAGCAAGTCAATCGGTGATCGAAGATTTATCGCGAACCTGGTACAACCATGGGGTGCAGCCTGAACCCGTCGCCCCCGATTCGCCGGGTGCCGTTCTCCGCCTCGTGCGTACGGGTCACGCCGCGTCCCGGTCCGATATCGCACGTCTGACCCACGTATCGGCCTCGACCGCGGCCACCCGCGTCGAAGCCCTGATCGAGCTCGGCTTCCTGCACGAGACCGGCGCCGGTCGGTCGCGCGGCGGCCGTCGGCCGCGCCGCCTGGAACTGCGTACGGACGCCGGGACCGTGGCCGCCGCCGACCTGGGGGCCAACCACGCGTCGCTCGCGCTGTTCGACCTCGGCGGGACGCTGCTGACCGAACGGCTGCTCCCGATGGACATCGCCGACGGCCCGGAACGCGTCCTGGCCTGGGTCGTGGATCAGGTGCGCGATCTGGGAGCCGCGTTCCCCGCGCCGCTGGCCGGGCTCACGGTCGGGGTGCCGGGGCCGGTGGACTTCCGCGCCGGGCGGGTCGTGTCACCGTCCCGGATGCCCGGGTGGAACGGCGCGGACGTGCCGGGGTGCGCCGCCGGGCTGATCGACGTCCCGGTGCTGGTGGAGAACGACGCGAACCTGATGGCGCTCGGCGAGTTCTCGGCCGCCCAGGACGGCACCGAGCACCTGGTGTTCCTCAAGGCCGGGTCCGGTATCGGCTGCGGCGTCATCGCGTCGGGGCAGCTCCACCGGGGTGCGCGCGGCGCGGCCGGCGACATCAGCCACGCGCCGGTCTCCGACCAGCAGGACGTCCCCTGCTCCTGCGGGCGCACCGGTTGCCTGGACGCGGTCGCCAGCGGCGCCGCGCTCGCGCGGCGTCTGCAAGCGGCCGGGTTCGACGTGCAGGGCACGTCCGGCGTCATACAAATCGCTCGGGACGCCGAGCCGGTGTCCGCCCGCATGCTCCGGGATGCCGGGCGTGCCACCGCCGACGTGCTGGCGACGATCGTCAACTTCTTCAACCCGGACACGCTCGTGCTCGGTGGGCAGCTCAGCCAGGCGGAGCCGTACGTGGCGAACATCCGCTCGACGCTCTACGAGCGGTGCCTGCCGATGGCGGTGGAGAGGCTGGTCATCGAGCCGAGCCGGGCCGGGCGGCTGGCGGGCGTGATCGGCGGTGGCCGGCTGATGCTCGAGCACCTCTTCGACCCGGTTCGGGTCAACGCGCTGGTGCCCTGACACGCCGGAGCCCGGACCGTCGTCACGGCCCGGGCTCCGGAATTCACTAACTCAGGCGAGGTAGCCGAACGTCGCCCAGGTCTTCGGGCCGACCTCACCGTCGGCGGGCCCGGTCCGCGACTTGTACTTGTTCTGGAACGCCCGGACCGCGCGGTCGGTCGCCGCGCCGAAGTCGCCGTCGATGCCGCCGTGCCCGTTCAGGTACGAGCCGAAGCCGTACTGGTAGAGGTAGACCTGGATCAGCTCCACGCACTTCCCCTCGGAGTTGCGGGCCATCGAGAACTTGTAGTCGTCGCACCAGGCGTGGTCGCCCGGCGCCGCGGCCGCCGGCGACCCGACGGCAGCGGCGCCACCGACGCCGAGGGCGAGGCCGAGGGCGACGGCGGCGGTGATCCGCCGGCCACGGGAGAGAGCCGGACGAAGCGCAGACAGAGACATGTGCGGCCTTTCGTGAGGGAAACGCACGGACACCGGCGGGTGGGTCACCGACCCGTCCGGCACTGGCAGCGTCCACAGCCGACCTTGCACGAACCTTGCGTCGCAGGCCACTCGCTGATCGCGTTATTGCTGGTCACAGCCGTGTCACCGGCCGTTCGGGCAACCGTTGCCGACTGTTCTCGCGCGCCTGACGCACACTGGGACCCGTGGAACCTGTGTTGACGATCGCTTCGCTGCCCGCTTCGGACTCCCGGGACGACGTCCTGGTCGCGCGCCTGGCCGACCTGGTCAACGAGGTCTACGAGACCGCAGAACAAGGTCTGTGGATCCCCGGCACGACCAGAACGACGGTGGACGAGATCGCCGAACTGATCCGGGCGGGCGAGCTGTGGGTCGCGCGGCTGGACGACGAGGTCGTCGGCTGCGTGCGGATCCGGCAACTCGACGAGCGCACCGCGGAGTTCGGCATGCTGGTGGCCGCGCCGAAGTACCGCGGGATCGGCATCGGCCGCGAGCTCGTCCGGTTCGCGGAAAAGGCCGGGCGCAGCGCCGGAGCAGCGGTGATGCAGCTCGAGGTGCTCGTTCCGCAGGACTGGGCGCACCCGTCGAAGGAGTTCCTGCGGGACTGGTACGGCAGGATCGGCTACCGGGTCGTGCGCACCGGCGACTTCCAGGTGGCCGAGCCCCGCCTCGCGCCGCTGCTCGCCACCCCCTGCGACTACGTGGTGTTCCACAAGCCGCTCACCGGCGGGAAGGCGTCCGCCGGGTGAGCACCAGCGCGAGCCCGACCGTGCTGAGCACCGCCGCGGCGGCGAACCCGTACCGGTAGCCGATGTGCTGGGCGACGCCCAGCAGCGGCGCCGACAGCGTCGCGCCGATTGGGAACGCGTTGCTGAACAGCGTCGACGCCCGGCCCGGCCGGTTCGGCAGCAGGTCGAGGAAGTACGTGATGCCGATGCCCTGGATCAGCGCGATCCCGGACGCGTTGAGGATCTGCGCGGCCGCGACCTGGCCGGTGCCGGTGGAGACCGCGACCACCGCGAAGTACGCCGCCGCGAGCGCGGGGCCGACGAGGTACAGCACGCGGATCGGGATCCGCCCGGCCAGCGCGCCGAACGCGAGCATCAGCGGGATCTCCAGCGCGGCGCAGAGGCCGAGGATGAGCCCGGTGTCGCGGACGCTGCCATGCAGGTCCTCGTCCACGAACAACGGCAATGCTTGGACGCCGAGCACGGCGGCGGTCTGCATCAGGACCAGGCCGACGACGTTGAGCCACAGCAGGCCCTCGGAGACGTCCCGCGAGCTCGAGCCGTCCTCCGGAAGTGCGGCGTCCGGAACTGCCGCGTCGGTGGGCGCGGGCTCCGGCATGCCGAGTTGCGCCACCACCGCCGCCACCGCGTAGACGCCCGCGGCCACCGCGAAGATCAGCGTGAACCCGCCGACCTCGATCAGCACCGCGGCCAGGAACGGTCCGGCGACCCAGCTCGCCGAGAACAGCGTCCGCAGGGCGTTGATCGTCAGCGCGGCCCGCTCCCCGGTACCCACCGCGACCCGGGCGTAGGCGAACAACTGAGCCTGCAGCGCGGTCGACACCGCCACGGCCGTTGCGGTGACGATCAGCAGCACCCAGTAGTTCCGCACGACGGCGCTCAGGCCGCACCCCACGACCCCGGCCAGCGACGCCGCGACGATCAGCCGGCTCCGCCACGGCCGGGAGTCCGACAGCCGCCCCAGCGCGCTCGCCGCGAGCACCCCGGTGACGGCGGCGACCAGCAGGAACACGGTGACCAGCACCGGACCGGCGTGCACGGCGTCGGTGAGGAACAGCGCCCGGAACGGGAACGTCATCGCCATCGACAGACCGACCGCGAGGAACACCAGCGAGACCGCGTACCACCGCCCTACGGATTTGGGACGGTGAGGCTGTGAGGTGATGAAGGGGGCAGACACGTCCCCATCGTCCCCGGGGGCTCGCGCGAAGTCGCGCGTACCCCTCCCGTCGCCACCGCCGGTCAGCGCCGGTCGCCGAGACGCTCGGCGAGGCGGTCGAGGCCGGGGCCGGTGAGCCCGGCCAGGCCCGCCAGCCGCCCGGCCGCCGCCAGCAGCAGCTCCTCGGCCCTGCCCCGGACCGCCGGCCCCTGGCCCGTCGACCAGTCCGCGTCGGTGGTGACCAGCTCGAGCCCCGCCACCCGCTTCGGTCCGCCGAGCAGACGGTTCTTCGCCACGTAGGCCAGTGCGGGCAGCGCCAACCGGGTCGGCATCGGGTACGGCCGGCCCAGCGGCCTGGCGATGTCCTGACCGTGTACCAGCACGTCCATCAGCGGATCCATCGGGCCGCTGCCCGGCATCCGGCGCGTGGACTCCGCGCTCTCCCGGAGCCGCGCGACGAGTTCGGCCGGCGGGTACCGCGCGGCCAGGCCGCGCGCCACGTCGTCCTGCATCCGGTCAAAGCTGCCGCGCGCCTTGATCGCGCTCCGCATCACCGAGAAGACCGTCTCCCGGGTGGTCGTCGTGAGGTGCGCGACGACCTCGCGGACGGTCCAGGCGGCGCAGAGCGACGGTACGTCCCAGTCGGCCGTGTCCAGCCCGTCCAGGTAGTCGCAGAGCCGCCGCCGTTCGGCGCGCACCGCGGCGTCGATCTCGGCCGGCGGAAGAGTTGGGCCGTGCTGGATGGTGTTCATCGTTCGTCCTCGCTTCGCGCGTGTTCGGCTTCGTCATGGAGACCGCGGCCGACCGCCGAACTCATCGCGGAAATCCGGGCTGTTCCGCCGTTCCATCGTGGACCCTGTTCAGCGCGCTAGACGACCGGCTAGCACAGTGCTAGCCGATTGGCAAGTTGAATCGTTGACGTTTCTCAAGAAACAGCCCTAGACTCCTGGCGAACTAGGGAGGACGAGTGACGAGCGTCACCAGCGAGCAGGGCACGTCCACGGCGCGCCGGACCACCGGCGGACGCCCCGCGGACGGACGGCAGCGCGTGATCGACGCCGCGGTCGCGCAGTTCGCCGAGTACGGCGTCGAGGGCACCTCGCTGCAGATGATCGCCGACGCGATGGGCGTCACCAAGGCCGCGGTCTACTACCACTTCAAGACCAAGGACGAGATCGTCGTCGCGGTCGTCACGCCGGTCCTCGACCAGCTGCTCGCGATCCTCCGGGAGGCCGAGGCCCAGCGCGGCCAGGCCGCGCGCACCCGCGCGTTCCTCACCGCGTTCACCCGGCTCGTGATCGGACACCGCCAGCTGCTGACCCTGCTCTACGACGACGTCGCGGTGCTGCGAATCCTGCACGAGCACTGGCCGCACTTCGACGAGTTCGAGCGCCGGGTGCCGCTCGTGCTGGTCGGCCCGGACGCCGACGCGGGGCGCCTGGTGGCCGCCGCCGTGGCGCTCACCGGCATCGTCGCCGCCGCCGCGAGCCCGCAGTTCACCCACCTCGGCGACGCCGAGCTGGAAGAACACCTGCTCGACGCCGGGCTCCGACTCGTCGGAGCCAGACGCCGCCGCTGAGACACTAGCCACACGGCTAGCTCGACGGTTGACAGGTTTTGAAATCCCGTTCCACTATGCTCCCCATGAGCGCGCCGTTTGTTGTGATCGGTGCTTCCTTGGCCGGGCTGCGCGCGGTCGAGGCGGCGCGGAATTACGGCTACGACGGTCCGATCACGCTGATCGGCGCCGAACCGCACCTCCCCTACGACCGCCCACCGCTGTCGAAGGCGTTCCTCGAGCCGGGCGCCGAGGCCGTGGTCTTCCGCGAGGAACAGCACCTACGCGACGACCTCGGCGTCGACCTGCGCCTGGGCGCTCCGGCGACGAGTTTGGACCCGGACGCCCGCACGGTGACCGTCGGCGGCGAGGCGCTCGGCTACCGCGCCGCCGTGATCGCGACCGGCTCCACCCCGGTGCCGCTCCCCGGCGCGCCCGCCCTGCGCGGCGTCCATACGCTGCGCACGCTGGACGACGCGCGGGCGATCCGGGACGCGCTGCACGCCGGTGCGCGGATCGTCGTCGTCGGCGCGGGTTTCATCGGGTCGGAGATCGCGTCGGCGGCGCGCCGCTACGGCAACCCGGTGACGGTCGTCGAGGCCGCGCCGGTGCCGCTGGTCCGGGCCGCCGGGCCGCTGGTCGGCGCCGCGCTCGCGCGCCTGCACGAGCGGGCGGGCACCGACCTCCGGCTCGGGACGTCGGTGGCCGCGCTCCGCGGGTCGGACACGGTCGAGGCGGTCGAACTCTCCGACGGTTCGGTGATCGACGCCGACCTGGTCGTCGTCGGGATCGGATCGCGCCCGGCCACCGGGTGGCTCGCGGGCTCCGGGGTGGCGCTGGACCCGGGTGACGGCGGTGTGCGCTGCGACGAGTACCTCGCCACGTCGGTCCCGGACGTGTACGCGGCGGGCGACGTCGCGCACTGGCCCAACCAGCTGCTCGACGTCCCGGTGATGCGGCTGGAGAACTGGACCGGCGCCGCCGAGCAGGGCGCCGCGGCCGCCCGCAACGCGCTCGGGCTCGGCGAACGGACGCCATACGCGACCGCGCCGTACGTCTGGAGCGACTGGTACGACCACCGCCTGCAGTTCGTCGGCCATCCCGCGCCCGACGAGGTGCGGGTCGTGCTCGGCGACCTCGACGGGCCGCGGTTCGTCGCGATCTACCGGTCCGGGGAGCGGATCGCCGGCGCGGTGACGCTCAACGAGCCGGGCAAGGTGATGAAGTACCGGCGCCTGATCGCCCGGCGCGCGGGCTGGCAGGACGCGATCGACCTGTTCCCGGCGCTCACCGCCTGATCCCGGCGGGCGCGGTAGCGGCGAGCGCGACCGTGATGCTCGAGACCGGCGCGGCGCCGCCGAGCGTGTCGATCGCGGTGCCGGCCTCGGCGATCACCTCCGCGACCGCGTCCGCGGGGAGACGGGTCAGCATGCCCTGGGTCGGGATCTGGTCGAGCCACTCGTCCTTCGTGTAGGTGCGCTGCTCGTCAGCGTCCCACCGCTCCGGTTCGCCGAATCCGGCGCGGCGCAGAGCGTCGACCACCGGGCCCAGCATCGGTTCGTAGGCCGCAGCCGGGCGCGCGAGCGCCCGGGGATCGAACGGCAGCTCCGGTGCGACGCGCCGGAGGACGGCGGCGGACGCCTCAGCGAGCGCCGGCGCGACCTGGAACACGTGCCAGAACAGCACGATCCGACCGCCGGGGCGCAGAACCTCCGCCGCCTTCGCGGCGCCCGCGACCGGATCGACCCAGTGCCAGGTCTGCCCGGCGACGACCGCGTCGAACGTGCGGCCGCCCGGGTCCCAGGCCTCGAACGTCGTGACCTCGACCGGCACTCCGGTGTCGCGGGCGAACGCGGCCATCCGCTCGTCGGGCTCGACGCCGAGCACGGTGGCACCGGCGGTGCGGAGCTGCCGCGCCACGATGCCGGTGCCGGTGCCGACGTCGAGGATGTCCGGCCCGGCGGCGGCGATCCGCCGCACGAGCGCGTCGGGGTAGCGCGGTCGGGTGCGGTCGTAGCGGGCGGCGTCCACGCCGAACGACTCCGCGAACTGACGGTGCTGGTGGGGCTGAGCAGAAGTGGGCATGCGCCCACTCTAGTGGGCGCATGCCCACTTCGGTCAAGCGAAGTACGATTCGCTGGTGCCGACCGGGGTAGCCATTCGCGACGTCCGCGAGCAGTTGTTCGACGCCGCCGAACGTGTCCTGCTGCGGGACGGGCCCAGCGCGCTGACCAGCCGGGCGGTGACGACCGAGGCGGGCTGCGCCAAGGGCGTGCTGCACCGGCACTTCGAGGACTTCGACGCGTTCCTCGCGGAGTTCGTGCTCGACCGCGTCACCCGGATGGACGCCCAGGCAGCCGCACTGCGGGACGCCGCGGGAACCGGCACGGTCGTCGACAACCTCGCCGCGGCGCTCACCGCGCTGTTCAACTCGGTCGCGGTGGCGATCGTCCCGCTGGTCATCTTCCGCGACGCGCTGCGCGCCCGGCTGCGCCGCGACTGGCCTGCCGGGATCCCGGTGCTGACCGAGGCCGCGATCCTGATCGGCGCCTACCTGACCGCGGAGCGCGACCTCGGCCGGATCACGGCGGACGCGGAGGTCGACGGGGTGGCGGCCACGCTGATCGGCGCCTGCCACCTGCTGTTCGCCGATCGCACCGGTACCCCGCCGGACCCCGCGGACGTCCGCCGGACGGTGGTGACGGTCGTCAGCGGCGTGCTCACCCGCTCCTAGTGCACGCCGTCCGGGAAACGGGCGGCGAGTTTCGGGAAGCGGGTGGCGAGCGTGGACTCGTCGATGTGCCACTCCCCCCGGAGCGGTGGTACGCCACGGACGGGCCGAGCCCCGAGCTGCCCGGCGACCGCGTTCGCGAACGCCCCGGGATCGCCGCCGGCCGCCGCGTACGCGTCTCGCGGCACCGCGTCGAGGTTCGCGAAGAAGTCCCAGTCCCCCCGCTCCACGGCGTCCGCGTCGGGCAGCGAAGCCAGGACGTCGGGCTCGGCGATCACCGCCTCGAACGACGTCCGGCCGAGCGCGACCAGCGCCGACCGGAACGCGGCGAACCGGTCCTCGTACGCGAACCGTCCGTACCAGTCGTCGGCGGCGCCGCCGGAGAGCAGCGCGGCCGCCGCCAGCGTCACCGGACGCCGGGCACGCTCCATCGCGCGCTCGTAGTGCACCGCGAAGTCCAGGACGTCGTCCGCCGACCGCTCGGCGAGCAGGCTCGACCAGGCCACCGCGACCGCGTCCCGCGGTGTGTCCTCGTCGTACCACCCGCACTCGAGCGCCGCGTACGCCTCGGCAACGACGTCCCAGAACCCGCCTTCGTCCACGCGCGCACCGTACCGGTGCGGCGCGTCAGTCCTTCCCGGCGGCCAGCCGTGAGGGCCACCAGATCCGGCGGCCGATGTCGTAGCTCAACGCGGGCACCAGCAGGCTGCGGACGATGATCGTGTCGAGCAGCACGCCGAACGCCACCGCGAAACCGATCTCGGCGAGGAACACCAGCGGAAGGATGCCGAGCACGACGAACGTGGCCGCGAGCACGATGCCCGCCGACGTGATCACGCCGCCGGTCACCGACAGGCCGCGCAGCACACCCTGGCGGGTGCCGAACGACAGCGCCTCCTCACGGACCCGTGTCATCAGGAAGATGTTGTAGTCGATCCCGAGGGCCACCAAGAACACGAACGCGAAGAGCGGGAACGACTGATCGGCGCCCTCGAAGCCGAAGACGTGCGTGAACATGAACCCGCACACGCCCAGCGTCGCCGCGAACGAGAGCACGACGGTGGCGATCAGCAGCACCGGCGCCAGCAGCGCCCGGAACAGCACGGCCAGGATCACGAAGATCACCGCGAGGACGATCGGGATGATCAGGTTCCGGTCGTGGACCGAGGCGGTGGAGACGTCGAGGTTGGCCGCCGAGGCCCCGCCGACCTTCGCGTCCGCGCCGGACACCCCGTGCACGGCGG
Source organism: Cryptosporangium aurantiacum (assembly GCF_900143005.1). Lineage (NCBI taxonomy): Bacteria > Bacillati > Actinomycetota > Actinomycetes > Cryptosporangiales > Cryptosporangiaceae > Cryptosporangium > Cryptosporangium aurantiacum. The sequence continues at coordinate 337,167 of NZ_FRCS01000007.1, read as the reverse complement.
TGCGCAGGCGCTCGATCGTGTCGTAGGCGGCCGGTGAGTCGTACGAGTCGGCGAGCGTCGCGTTGACGACGATGCGCCCGTCGATCGGCGCCACCTGGAACGACGGATCGAGGCAGCCGTCCGCACCCACCGGCGGCGGGCCGCCCCCACTGGTCGCCGCGGACAGCTTCGCGTAGTCGGGCTGCACGCACACCGAGCCCGGCGTCTGCGCCACACCCTCGGTGTCGCGCGCAGCGGCGATGACCGCATCGGTCTCGGACGCGTCGGTGACGATCACGGCCGGAGCGCCGGCGCCCTTGGCGAAGTTCGCGTCGTAGAGTTCCTGGCCGACGACCGCGTCCGGCTTCGTGGTGAAGCTCTCCGCGGTGGTCAGCCCGTCGGTCTTCAGCGACGTCAGCCCGGCGAGGCAGAGGAGCAGGAGGACAGTCGCGCCGATCCACACGATCCGGTGCCACCGCCCGACCAGCCCGGCCAGCCGGCTCCAGAACCCGTGCGAGGCGATGTCGCTCTGGTGGTCACGGTGCGGAATGCGCGGCCAGAACACCCACGAGCCGTTGAGCGTCCAGAAGATGCCGCGGGCACCCTCGGGCCGTGCGCGCCGCAGCCGCGGCACGACGTAGGCGAGCAGCTGCGGGATCGGCCAGAACCAGAGCTTGGGGACGAGGACCAGCGACAGCGGCAGGAACGTCGTCATCACGACCAGCGTGCAGACGATCCCGATCGCCGAGACCGGACCGAGGCTCTTGTTCGAGTTCAGCTCGGAGAAGCTCAGGCACAGCAGCGCGATCGTCACGGTCGCCGCGGACGCGACGATCGCCTGGATCGAGGCCTTCCACGCCGCGATCATCGCGTCGAACGGTGCGTATTCGTGCAGCTCCTCGCGGTAGCGGGCGATGAGCAGCAGCGCGTAGTCGGTTCCCGCCCCGAGTACCAGCACCGACAAAATGCTCTGGCTCTGCCCGGTCAGCGTCAGGACTTCGTTCTTCGCCAGGAAGTAGACGACCAGCGAGGACACGCCCAGCGCGAGCCCCGCCGAGATCAGCGGCAGGAACGGTAGGACAATCGACCGGTAGACCAGCAGCAGGATCACGAAGATGACGCCGACCGCGGTGAGCAGCAGCGTGCTGTCGAGCCCGGAGAACGCGTCGATGAACGCGACGAGCAGGCCACCCGGACCGGCGGAATGGACGTCGAGGCCGTCTGGCGCCGCGTCACGCGCGACCCTGAGCACCTCTTGCTCGTGCTCGAGCAGCTGTTCGCCGTTGAGCTCCTCGCCGTTGTTCGAGGCGATCAGCGGCACGAAGAGCGACGCGGTCTGCCCGTCCTCGGAGTACTCCGGCGGCGTCACGGCCTGGGCGTCGACGCCGGGCAGGTCACGGACGGTGGTGGCCAGGCCGTCGATCGCGGACTTGTCGGCCGGGGTCAGGCCGGCGTCCCGGTGGAAGACGACGAACCCCGGGATGTTCTGCACCGGGGTGAACTTCTCGGCCTCGTTCCCGGCGATCGTCGACTCGGCCGACGCGGGGAGGTAGGAGGCGTTGTCGTTCTTCTGGACCTCGCCGAGTTTGCTCTGGTACGACCCGCCGGCACCGCCGACGAGGAACACGATCACCCCGACCGCGATCACCGCGAAGACCGGCCAACTTCGGCGCCGGGGCGGCGGAGCGGGCTCCGCGGGACGCGTGTCGGACTCGGTGAGCTGGGTTGTTCCGCTGGACGGTTCGTCCGCCATAGTCGATTCCTCCGGAATCGGGGTGGCGCCGCTCATGGACCGGTTGACCTCCACAGTGAACCACCGGGGTGCGACATATTTTTCGCCGCGCTCGCGGCGCCGGAAGGGGACCGAAAGGAAACCGTAAGTCGCCGCAGGCACAGTACCGACAGCACAGAGAACAACACCGATAACTCGCTGGAGAGACGATCATGCGCAAGCTCATCAACTCGACGTACCTGACCCTCGACGGCGTCATCGAGAACCCGATGTGGACCGCGCCGTACTTCGACGACGAGGCCTCGGCGTTCGCCGGGGAGCAGACCGCGAACGCGGACGCGCTGCTCATGGGCCGGGCGACCTACGAGGGTTTCGCCTCCGCGTGGCCGAACATGGACGAGAGTGACCCGTCCACCGGCGCCGCCTACTTCAACTCGGTGAAGAAGTGGGTCGCCTCGCGGACGCTGACGAACCCCAGCTGGCGCAACAGCGAGGTGCTGCAGGGTGACCTGGTCGAAGCGGTCGCTGCGCTCAAGAAGCAGGACGGCAAGGACATCCTGCAGTACGGGTTCGGCTCGGTCACCACGCAGCTGATCGCCGCCGGGCTCGTCGACGAGGTGCGGTTCTGGATCCACCCGGTGCTGGTGGGCGGACCAAGCGTCACCACGCCGCTGGGCGAGTACGCGGCGACGTTCGAGCTGCTCGACACCCGCATCCACAAGAGCGGCGTCATCATCGCCAGCTACCGCCCCAAGGCTGCTTGATCCGGGCGGGGTGGGCGCGACCGTTCAGAGGAGGGCGACGGCCTCCTCCGCGGCGAGCGCCCGCCCCTCGGCGTGGAGCGCATCGAAGCGGTCGGGGCCGAGCGTCGTGACGAGGCGTTCGGCCACCCGGTCGGTGTCGTCGCGCTCGGCCGGCGCCGCCGGAGCCTCGACCGCCACCCGGGCCGCCGCCGCGGCGCCGAGCAGGCGCGCCGCGGTCTCCGGCGACGGCGAGGCCACCGCGGACGCCATCCCCTCCACCGCGGTGATCGCGTCCCGGGGCAGCTCCATCTCCTGCGCCACCGCGAACCGCTGGGCGACCGCGAACGCCTCGCGGTGCAGCGCCAGCCCGGCGTCCGGGTCGCCGCGCTGCTCGGCCGCGTATCCCAGCTCCACCAGGATCATCGGCAGGTAGAGCGCGGGCTGCGCCTCGGCGCGTCCGCGGTCGACGAGCCCGGTGAGGTGCTCGACCGCAACATCGAGCGCCCCCGACCGGCGGGCGGCGATGCCGAGGCTGAGCTCGGCGAACACGATCGCGGACGCGGTGCCCTGCTCGACCGCCAGCCGGAGCGCCCGCTCGGCCAGCTCCCGGCCCCGGGCGTAGTCGCGGTTCTGCACCGCGAGCCACGCCAGCCAGGACAGCTTGCCGCCGACCTCGGGCCAGAGCGAGAGCGACTCCGCCCAGCGCAGACCCTCCCGGTGCAGCGCGGCCGCGGCGTCGTGGTCACCGCGCATCTCGGCCAGGCCACCGAGCCAGTCGGAGGCGCGAAGCCGCCCCCACAGGTCCCCCAGCTCGGCGAAGATCTCCGCGCTGCGGGTCGCGTACCGCTCCAGCGCGTCCAGGTCGCCGGTGGCGTGCGCGAGCATCGCCCGGGTGCTGGCGACCACGGCCTCGGTCCAGCGGTCGGCCGGCTCGGCGGGCAGCAGCTCGTCGGCCAGCGCCACCTCGCTGCGTTCGAGCACGGCGCTCCCCACGAACCAGGCCGATCGGTCGTCCGCGCATCCCGCGACGACCTTGCGCACGTGATCGGCCGCGACCGGGGCGCCGTGCAGGATCGCGAACCCGAGCCGCCACGGCACCGCCCTGGCTTCCTCGGCCGGATCGCCGTCCAGCGCGAGCGCCCGCCGCGCCTCGGTGAGCCGCCCGCGCAGGAACCAGTACCAGGTCAGCGCGTTCGCCAGGCGCAGGCCACCGCCGTGGTCGAGCGCGGCACGGAAGTTCGGGCTCTCCACGTCCAGCCGGGCCAGCCACTCCGCCTGCTGCGGGCCGCGCAGCGCCGGGTCGGCGCGCTCGGCCAGCTCGGTGTAGTACGCGGCGTGCCGGGCACGCGCGTCCGCATGGTCGCCCAACCGCTCCAGGCCGAACGCGGCGACGGACTCCAGCAGCCGGTAGCGCGGGGTGGCCCCGTCGTCGAGCACCACCAGCGACCGGTCCACCAGGCCCGCGAGCGTGTCGACGTCGGTCGCGCAGACCCGGACCGCCGCGTCCGCGGTGCAGCCGCCGCTGAACACCGCCAGCCGGGCCAGCACCTGGCGGTCGGCGTCCGACAGCAGGTCCCAGCTCCAGCCGATCACCGCGGTGAGCGTCCGCTGCCGGGACGGCCGGTCCCGCGTCGCGGCGGTGAGCAGCGTGAACCGGTCGTCCAGCCGCTCGACGACCCCGGCCAGCCCGAGCGACCGGACCCGGGTGGCGGCCAGCTCCAGCGCGAGCGGCAGGCCGTCCAGCCGGCGGCAGAGCTGGGCGACCGCGGGTGCGGTGTGCTCGTCCAGGCGAAATGTCCGCTGCTGCTGCGCCGCCCGTGCGGTGAACAGCCGCGCGGCGGCGGAGCGCCGGACGGCGTCCACATCGTTCTCGTCGTCCGGCAGGGGCAGAGGCGGCACCTCCCAGACCACCTCGCCGGTCAACCCGAGCGGTTCGCGGCTGGTGGCCAGCACCGTGACGTCCGGCGCGTCCCGGAGCAGGTGGCCGACCAGGTCGGCGGCGGGGTCGAGGACGTGTTCGCAGTTGTCGAGGACGACGATCAGGTTCCGGCCCCGGAGTGCGGTGGTGAGGCGGTCCACGGGGGTCACCCGGGAGCCGGGGGCCTCGTGCACGTCCAGGGCGGCCAGCACCCGCTCGGCGACTGCGGGGTCACCCGGCGCCAGCGCGGCCAGCTCGACCAGGTGGACGCCGTCCGGGGCGCGGAGACCCCCGGCGACCTCGGTGGCCAGCCGGGTCTTGCCCACGCCACCGGGGCCGACGAGCGTGACCAGCCGCCGGGACGGAACCAGCCGACGCAGCTCGGCCAGTGCCTCACCGCGGCCGACCAGCTCGTCGAGCCGCGCGGGAAAGCTATTCCGGATCCGGGCGGCGGCCGGCGGCCCCGCGAGCGAGGCGTCCTGCGCGAGCAGCTTGCCGTGCAGCGCGACCAGCTCCGGGCTCGGGTCCAGCCCCAGCTCGTCGGCGAGGCGCGTGCGCAGGTCCGCGTAGCTGTCCAGCGCCTCGGCCTGGCGACCGGCCGCGTAGAGCGCCCGGATGTGCAGCGCCCGCAGCGCCTCCCGGAGCGGGTTGCCCGCCACCAGCTCGGCGAGGTCCGCGGCGACCAGGTCGTGTTCGCCGCGCGCGAGCCGGGCGGCGGCCAGCCGCTCGCACGCGACCAGACGCTGCTCGGCCAGCCGGGTGACCTCCGCCCGGACGAACTCCTCGTCGGCGAGGTCGGCGTAGGCGTCACCGCGCCAGAGCGCCAGCGCGGCGGTCAGCGACTCGGCGTCCGACCCGGTGGCGAGCGCGGCGAACCGGTCCGCGTCGACCGCGGTGGTGCGCAGCAGGTAGCCGGGAGCGCGGGACTCCACCAGGTCACGCCCGCCCCGCTCGGCGTCCGCCAGGGCTTTTCGCAGTTGAGAGACGCGGACCTGAAGTGCCCCGGCCGGGTTCGCGGGCGCGTCCGCGCCCCACAGGTCGTCGATCAGCCGGTCGGCGGACACCACCTGGTTGCGATGGGTCAGCAGGTCCGCCAACAGCAACCGCACCTTCGCGCCGGGGACGACGACCGGCGTGCCGTCGTCGGTGGTGACCTGCAGCGGCCCGAGCACACCGAACTGCAAAGCATCACCTTCCGCGGGGCCGAGCCGGTCAGAAGCGAATCGTAAGGGGGCCCAGCCATCGTTGGACACATGGAGATCTACTACGAGGACCACGGCCGCCCGGACGGCCGCCCGCTGGTGCTGATCCACGGCGCGCTGTCCGGCATCGGCACCTCGTTCGGGATGATCCTGCCGCTGCTGGCGAAGGACCGCCGGGTGCTCGCCGTCGAACTGCAGGCACACGGGCACACGCCGGACGCCGAGCGGCCGCTCACCGTCGAGCACTGCGCTGCGGACGTCGTCGAGCTGCTCGACCGGCTCGGGGTCCCGGTGGCGGACGTGTTCGGCTGGAGCCTGGGCGCGGCGATCGCGCTGCGGCTCGGCACCGACCACGGCGACCGGGTCGGCGGGCTCGTGCTCGCCTCGGTGAGCGTCACCGCCGACGGGCTCCACCCCGGGCTGCTGGACGGCGTCGCCGACCTCGCGCCCGAGCACCTGCACGGCTCCGAGCTGCACGAGGAGTACCTGCGCACCGCACCCGACCCGGCGGGCTTCGCCGGTCTGGTGACCAAGGTGACCGCGCTGGACGCGAGCCCTCCCGAGTGGACGCCCGCGGAGCTGGCGGCGCTGACCGCCCCGGTGCTGCTGGTGTTCGGGGACGCCGACATCGTCCGGCCCGAACACGTGGTGGAGCTGTTCCGGCTGCTCGGCGGCGGGGTGCCCGGCGACGTCACCGCGCTGCCCGCCTGCCGGCTGGCGATCCTGCCCGGCACCACCCACACGATGGTTCCGCAGCGCGCCGAGTGGCTGGCCGCGATGATCGACGAGTTCCTCGAGTCGGCCCCGACCACGGGTCAGCCCTGATCGCGGGCCAGCCCTGATCGCGGGTCAGCCCGGCAGGGACGCACCGGCTCCGGGCACCTCGATCGGGGCGGCGGCGCCGGACGTGACCCGCGTGACCACCACGTCCACCAGCGCACGCGGCACCACCGACAGCGCCGACCGGAACGCGTCCAGGTCGTCCGCGCAGCGCACCAGCAGCTCGGCGCAGTACCCGGCGGCGTCGTACCGGTCGTCGTCCCGCGGATCGTCGTCGTCGGCGAACCAGACCGACCCGACGTCCGGACCGGTCAGCCGGAGCGCGAGCACACCGCCCTGGACGTAGCCGATCGGCAGGTAGTCGGCGGTGAACCGGTCGGTGAACCAGTGGCGCGCGTAGAGCAGGTCCTGGTGGCGGTCGGCGTGGCCGACCGCGAAGAACGGCTGGTCGACGACGAACCCGTGCTCCGGGTGGACGCCGGGCGCGGTCGGGCCGACCCCGGTCGCCGCGCCGAGCAGCCGCCGGTAGGCGTCCGGCAGCGGCTGCCCGATCCGCCGCTCGACGGCGCCCAGCACGTTCTCCCCCAGCGGTGCCGGCTCGGCGAACGGCACCGCCACCGGCTCGTCGACCCGGACGCCGCGGACCGACCGGTCGACCGGCAGCGTCGCCACACCCCCGACGTGCCGGAACGCCCCGTACGCCACGGCCGGCACCAGCGCGACCCGCCGGGAGCCGAACAGGTGCGCCCACACCCAGCCCGGGGGCGTCAGCGCCGTGTGGTCGTTCGCGTTGACCCACCAGAGCGGGTCACCGGTGGCGAGCATCACCTCGTTCGCGGTCAGCACGTCGGCGACCCGGATCTCGTCCACGGTGAGACCGGGTTCCGGGTCCGGGAGCTGCACGACCGCGCGGGCCAGCAGGTCCCAGACCGGCAGGCCGGCCAGGTCGTACGCGATGCCGCCGCGGTACCGGACCCGCAGCACCGGCGAGTCGAACGGGCGGATCCGCGCGGCCCAGCCGCTGCCCGGGAGCCGACGCGTGGCCTGCGCGGACGGCAATGGGTCGGACGGCATACCGGGAGGGTAGGTCATGGCCAGTAAGTTGTTTCCCAGCGTCGGCCGTTCGGATCTGCCGGTGCACGAAGACGCGGAGGACGACGGTGCAGCGGTTTCCGGGCGAGGTCCAAGCCGTGCTGGAGCGCGCCGGCTGGACCGAGGGCCGGTCGGTCGCCGACGCGGCCGCCGAGGCGATCCGGACGGTGTGCGCACAGACCGCCGCCGACGGATCGCGGTACGTGCCGTTCCCGGCGGCCGAGCAGGCCCTGACCGAGTTCGCCGGGCTCTACGTCGATCAGGACGGTCCCGGGGTCGCGCTGCGCCGCCGCCCGTTCGCGGTCGACCCGACGATGGTTCCGCCGAGCGCGGCGACGCTGGCCGCGTTCGGGCGGGCGCTGGGCGTCGCGGTGTTCCCGCTCGGCATCGAGGGTGTCGACGACGCGGTGCTGGCGATCGACGAGCACGGGCGGGTGTTCGCGCTGGACGCCGGCGGCGAGTGGTTCCTGGGCGACGACGTCGACCGCGCGCTGACGACGCTGGTGACCGGAGCGGCGCCGCCACGCGTGCACGACGACGGCACCTGGTAGTCACCTGGCGGCGCTATCGTGCAGTAGATCCGATTCCGAAGGGGACCCCAATCCTTTCGACTCCGAAGGGAAGCGCAGTGGCCACGATCGACTCGCCGCGCGTACGGGCGGTCGCTCGCGTGGGTGCGCAGTTACCCACCGATCAGGAACCGGCCACCCTCCGTCGCCGGCGTCGCCCCGGTCACCTCGGTCCGGTCAACGTTCTGCAGATCGTCTGCCTGGAGCTGGCGCTCGTGCTCGCGGTGGTCGGCTGGAACGCCACCGGATGGGTGCGTCCGGCGCTGTGGGGGGTCGCGGTCGTGCTCCCGGTCGTGGTGTTCGCCCGCTTCCGCGGGCGGTGGGCGGCCGAGCGACTGGTGCTCCGCTCCCGGTATCGCCGTCGTCGGGCGTCCGCCCGGTTGCTTGCGGACGATCGTCGGCTGACCACGCTGCGCGATCTGGCGCCGGAACTGACGGTCGAGACGGTGGAGGGCGTCGGCGGTACGCGCCTGGGGGTGGGCCGGGACGGTGCGGGCTGGTTCGCGGTCGTCGCGGTGCAGCCGACTCCTGGGTTGCGCGGTGAGGCGCAGGCGTTGCCGCCGCTGGATCAGCTGGCCCGGTCGCTGGCCGACGCCGAGCAACCCGGCAGCGTCGTGCAGCTGGTCGTGCACACGGTCCCTGGCGACGACACGGCCCGCACCGATCCGGCGGCGGAGTCCTATCGGGAGTTGCTGCGCCCGCTCGGCGGCGGGACCGACGTCACGGTCGCCCCGGTCAGCGTCGGCGACCAGCTCTGCTGGGTGACCGTGCGGATCGAGGCGAAGGCGGTGGCCGAGGTCGCGGTCGCGGAGCCGGAGGCGATCAGCGAGGTCCCGACGGTGCTGGGCGCGCTGGTCCGGCGGATCGGGAACGTGTTGAAGCGCAGCGGGTTCGCCCACCAGGTGCTGGACGGGGACGGGCTGCTGGACGCGCTGGTCCACTCGCTCGCGGTGGAGGTGAGCCCGGCGGGCACCGAGCGGCGGAGTGCCGTGGAGTCCTGGGGCGGGTGGCGCGCGGCGGGCTTCGACCACCAGTGCTTCTGGATCCGGTCGTGGCCGTCGCTCGACCGGTGCGGGCCGCTGCTGGCCGCGCTGTACCGGTCGCCCGCGGCGCTGACCAGCATCAGCCTCGCGATGACGCCGGGGAGCGGTGGGGCCGAGCTGCGGTGCCTGGTCCGGGTCGTCGATGCGCCGGAGACGATCGGCCGGACGGTCGCCCTCCTGCGCACCACCGCACGGAACCACGGCGCGCACCTGTTCCCGCTCGACGGGGAGCAGGCTCCGGCCGTGTACGCGACCGCGCCGACCGGGGTGGGAGTCCTGTGACGACGCCCGAGTCGGGCGAGCCCCGGCACACTGCTGCGCCGCAGTCCGGGCCCCCGTACTCGGCACCACCGCCCGCAAGCGCACCACCGCACTCCGGGGTAACACCCCACTCCGCGCCGCCACACTCCGCACCACCGCACTCCGCGCCGCGCTCCGGCCCGCCCTATCCCGCGCCGCACGCCGGGCAGCCACACGCCGGGCAGCCACACGCCGGGGCTCCGCACGCCGGGGCCGCGCCGTACTCCGCGCTGCCCTCGCCTGGGGCGCTGCCCCAGCCGGGGGCCGCGTCGGGCCACCCGCACCAGCCGTACGGCGGCGGACAGCAGATGCCCGCGCCCGGCCGCCCGGCAGCGCCGGGGCAGCCGTGGCTCACCGGCGCCGCGACCGCACCGACCGGCCCGGCGCCCGGCGCCGCGATGCCGAGCGGCCCGGCGGCGTATCCACCGGCCGCGCCCGCGCGACCCGCCGCGCCGCCCACACCTGGGGCGCTGCCCCAGCCGGGCACGGTCCGACCTGGCACTCCTGCCCAGCCCGGCGCCCTCGCCCAGCCCGGTGGCCTTGCGCAGCCCGGTGGCCTTGCGCAGCCGGGCGTCGCCCAACCGGGGGTGCTGTCCGCGCCGGGGGGCGCGGCTGCCGCCGGGCAGGCCGCGCACGCGGCGGCCGTCGCTCCTCCGGCCACCGTCGCCGCCGCGGTCCCTTCCCCACCGCCCGATCCGCCGCACACGCCGACCGGCACCGTCTACAGCGCAACCGTCCAGCCGAACGGGCGCCGCCGCGCTCGCTGGCTGGGGCTGCTCCCCCGGCTCGCGGTCGGCGCTCACGTCGCCACCGGACCGGCGCTGCGCCGGCTGAGCCCGCCGCGCACCGCGTCCGGCCTGGTCCTCGGTTTCGACGCGGACGACACGGTGGCGACCGCGCGCCTGTTCCAGCCGGAGCCGACCCGGATCGCGCTGGTGGGCGGTTTGTGGGCGGCTCGCGTCCTGGTGTTCCGCGCGCTGGCGCTCGGGGCATCCGTGACCGTCCTCACCGGACGCCCGGAGGCCTGGAACGGCTTCGGACGCTGGGCCACCGGCTCGGACGAGCGCGTGCTGGTCCGCCCGCTCGACACCCCGTTCCGGGCTCCCTCATCGCCGCACGCCCCGGTGCTCGTCGTCCGGGACGGGAGCGCGCTGACCGGAACGGTCAACGGCACGCTCGGGCCGTGGCAGGCCCAGCTGTCGGTGGTGTCGCAGCTCACCGCGTACGCGTTCCCGGCGATCCGGGAGGCGAGCCTGGTCGCGGTGCAGCGGCTGGAGCCCGAGGAGGCGACCGCGGGAACGTCGCTGCTCCGCCTCACCCGGGAGTCGCACGCGCTGGTCCGCAACCTCCAGGACGACATGCTCGCGCTGTTCGACGACGGCGCTCCCCGCTACGTCTGGACGCAACCGACCCGCATCGAGCGCGCCCAGTTCGGCCCCGCCCACCGGTACGAGGCTCCAGCCCCCGCCGCCCGCTGATCGACGCGTTACCGGGGTCCAAGCGCGAGTTATACCCCGGTATCGCGTCAGCGAGTGCGCATACGCCGGTGACCCCCCGGGCATGGTGATGCCATGACCGGAACGAACCCAGGCCAGACGCTGCTGATCCTCGGCGCCAGCGGTGACCTCACCGCGCGGCTGCTCCTGCCCGGCCTCGGGCGCCTCCTCGATTCCGGCGGCGCGGACGGCCTCGCGCTGCTGGGCGCGGGCACCGACGACTGGGACGACGAACGCTGGCGGGCCCGCGTCCGCGAGTCGTTCGGCACCCCGGGCGAACGGGCCGCGCAGGTCGCTGACGCCGCCCGCTACCTCCGCGCCGACGTGACGCACGGCGCGGACCTGAAGCGGCTACTCGACGCCTGCCAGGGTGAGGTGATCGTGTTCTTCGCGCTGCCGCCGTCGGTCACCGCGAAGGCGTGCGCTGCGCTGCGCGAGATCGGCGTTCCGGCGCGCACCCGGCTCGCCTGCGAGAAGCCGTTCGGCGTCGACGCGGCCTCCGCGACCGCGCTGAACGACCTGCTGACCCAGATCGTCCCCGAGGCGCAGATCCACCGCGTCGACCACTTCCTCGGCAAGTCGACCGTGCTGAACATCCTCGGCCTGCGGTTCGCCAACCGCATCTTCGAGCCGCTGCTGAACAACGTCCACGTGGCGTCGGTCGACATCGTGTTCGACGAGGACCTCGGGCTGGAGTCACGCGCGGGCTACTACGACAGTGCCGGTGCGCTGATGGACATGGTCCAGAGCCACCTGCTGCAGATCCTGGCGCTGCTCACGATGGACGCCCCACCGAGCCTGCACGCGCACGAGTTCCGCGACCGGAAGGCGCAGGTGCTTCGCGCGACCAGCGTGTGGAACGACGACCCGGTGGGTTTCAGCCGCCGCGCCCGCTACACCGCGGGCCGGATCGGCGACCGGCAGCTTCCGGCCTACGCCGACGAGCCCGGTGTGGACGCCGCCCGGCACACCGAGACGCTCGCCGAGATGGTGGTCGCCGTCGACACGTGGCGGTGGGCGGGGGTCCCGTTCCGGCTGCGGTCGGGCAAGGCCGTCGGCAACCTCCGCAAGGAAGCCGTGATCACGTTCAGGGAGCCGCCCCGCACGCCGCTCGGCCTCACCGGCCCGGAGCGGCCCGACCGGCTGCGGATCGGGTTCACGCCGGACCGGCTCGACCTCGACGTCAACATCAACGGGCCGGGTGACCCTTTCGTGCTCGACCCGGTGACGCTGGGTTCGGAGTTCGGCCCCGGCGACCTTCCGCCGTACGGCGAGGTCCTGCGCGGCGTGATCGACGACGACCCCACGCTGTCGGTGCGCGGGGACACCGCCGAGACGTGCTGGCGCATCGTCGAGCCGGTGCTCGCGGCCTGGCGGGCGGATGACGTGCCGCTGCAGGACTACCCGGCGGGCAGCAGCGGCCCGAAGGACACGCTGCTGCCCTGACCCCTGCTGCCCTGACCCCCTACTGGCCCGACCCGGGGAGCGCGACGCGTTCCTCCGTGCGGTACTCCGGCGGCGTGCTGCCCTGCGCCAGCACCGGACCGCCGGGCGTGACCGGCGCGAACACGTCCTCGTCCCGGACCACCGGCGCGTCGGCCGCCAGCGACTGGTCCACCGGCACCGGGGCCACCGCGTCCGCGTGGTGGCGCGCCGCCAGGTCGGCCGGGGTCACCGGCCGGGTCGCGTCCGTCGGCCGGTCGGTGGCGCCCGGTGCGGTGCCCCGCAGCGCGTCCGGAACGCCCATCGGCGCGGTGGCCCCCGGCCGGTGCCCGACCGCCTGGTTCAGCACCGGAGCCGCCGGCCGGGTCAGCGGCGACGGGCCCCAGGGGCTGGGCAGGCTTCCGGGCTGCGGGCGGAACAGGTTCGGCCGCTGCGCCGCCTGCCGTCCGGGCGGTGGCGGTGGCGGGGCCTCGGCGCGCCGATCCAGCACCGGCCGGGTGGCCCCGGGCGGTGGCAACGCGCCGGGCGGTTGCTGCGTACGGCCCACACCAGGGATGCCTGGGTCGCCCGGCCGCCCGGTGCGTCCGCCCAGGACCGACGGGCCCGGCGGCCGCGGCCCCGCGAACGGGGACGGCGGCAACCCCGCGGAGCCGCCGGGGCCACCCGGGCCGCCGGGACGAATCGCCCGCATGCCGCCGGGGCCGCCCGGTGCGTCCGGACGCCGCCCGCCGCCGGGCATCGGCGGCGGAGTGTTGGGACCGCCGCCGGGGCCGGAACCACCCAACACCGGCCTGGCCAGCCGGGACTGCCGGTCGCTGCCCGGACGCATGCCCGGCGGTACCGGTGGTGTCGCGTTCGGCCGCGCCCGGCCCGGCATCGGCGGCAAGTTCGGGTTTCCCGGGGTTCCCCCCGGCTTCAGTACGCCCTTGACCAGTGACTTCGCCACCGGACTCGTCGGCGCAGTCGGTGCGGGCGGTGCCACCGGCGGCCGGACGTTCGGCGGGGGCGCCGGCGCCGGTGGGGCGCCGGGAGGCAGCGCGGGGCCGCCCTTCGCGATCGAGGGCGGCAGGATCGTCGGCGGCGGCACCCCCAGCGTCGGTGCGACCGGCGGGACGACCGGCGGGACGATCTTGCCGGGCGCCACCGGAGGCGGTGGCCCGGCGTTGACCGGGTTCAGCGGGCCGATCGGCGCCAGCCCACCCTTGCCGGGAGCGACCGGCGGCGTGGGCGGAGCGGGCTTCGCGGTCATCGGGTTGACCGGCGTCGGCGGCGCCAGGCCCGGTGGGATGGCCGTCGGCGCGCCCGGACCGGCGCCGGGCAGGCCGGGCATGTTCGGCATACCGAGCGGCGGCGGCGCGACGACCGCGTTCGTCGGTCCCTCGTAGACGCCGGGCGTGCTGGAGACGACACCGTTGTAGCCGTCCCAGTAGGCGTCAGCGAGCTTGCTCTCGATCACCTGCGCCGGATACGTGTACTTCTGGTGGATGTCGGCGATGTGCTTGGCGTAGAGGTCTTCGGCGTTCTTGACCTCCTCCGGGCCCTTGAGCTCGATCTCCTTGTGCCACGTCGCGACCTCGTCGGTGTACTGCTTGTACAGCGTCTGGATCTCGGTCTGCTTGGCCTGCAGGTCGTGCAGCACGAGCTGGAGCATCATCGACGTCTGGGCGGCGGCCATCTGCCAGTCGTTGAGCGACTTCAGCGCGGCGCCCGGCCCGAGCGTGAGGAACTGCGTGGCGCCGGGAGAGGTCCAGTGCTTGTGGACGTCGTCGCTCTTGGTCTTGACCTCGGCCATCACCGAGCGCAGTGCCTCGGCGATGCCGTACCAGTGGTCGATCAGCGCCTGCACCTTGCCCGGGTTCTGGGCCATGATGCGCTTGTAGATCGCCTCGATACCGGACCCGGACGCCCCGGTGCGCCCGTACCCGTCGGTCTTGTTGAAGTAGTCGTAGCCCTCCTGGGACATCGTCTCGGTGGGCTTGCCGGTCGGCTTGTACGTCTGCTCGTAGTCGGTGAAGTAGTCCGAGCCGACCGAGCTGTCGCCGTACTCGGTCAGGTTGTCGCCGGTGCGGCGTCCGAGATGGCGCAGCTCGATGAGCTTGTCGTTGTCGGCCGCGTCGTAGCCGTAGTACTCGTCCCCCATGCGAGGTTCCCCGATCCGCTACGACGACGGCGCTTCGACGCCCTGGTAACCCTTGCGCCAGTCGATCTTCCCGGCCTCGGGTCCGAGCACGTCCTGCGTCTTTTCCAGTGGGCCGGCGCCCGGCGTGGTCACCGGCGCCGTCGGAGTCGGGTCGACCGTGGTCTTCTCGACCTTCGGCGCCGCCTCCCCGACCGTCGTCGTTTTTGTGATGACCTTGTCGCCGTTCGGGGCGTCGCTGGTCTCGGTCACCACGGTGATGTCGGGGCTCTTGGTCTTCTTGCCCTCACCGTTGTCGACCTCCGTGCCCGCCGTGACGGTCTTGCGGAAGTACTCGTTCGAGGTGCCGTTGGCGTTGTACCGGGTGTGGGTGGTCGTAGTGCTGATCACCTGGCCGTTGGCGCCGGTGATCGTGGTGACCATCATGGACGCTCCCGGCGCTCCGGTGATCGGCTCGCTGTGCACCATCTTCGACGAGCCGTCGGAGTACGTCGTCAGGTAGCCGGAGCCGTAGACCTGGGCCGTCGTCCCACCGTTCGGATCGGTGAGCGCCTCGGGCAGACCGGAGTCCTGCTGCTTGAGCGACTGGTCGAGCATCGTCTCGCCGATGCCCTTCGGTACTCCGGGCGGTGCCTTCGCGTCCGGGTCGGTGGCGAACGCGAACCCGAGCAGGTTCATCTTCTCGGCCGCCTCGATGTCGCCGGTGCTGTACGCGTGCGCGCACACGTTGGCGGCGTTGCCGATCGCCATCAGCCCGCGGGTCATGTCGGCGAGGAACGCGTTGAACGCGTACGACTGCTTGGCCATCGCGGCCTGCATCACCGAGCCCTCGGCGAACGTGCCGGCGTCGCTGAACCCGTTGAACGCACCGGCGCTGTCGACCTCGACACCCGAGAGCTTCGTCGCGATCGGCACCCCGGCCTGACCCGCGAAGAACTGCATCTTCATGCCGTACTGGCCGATCGCCGCCAGGTCGGCGATGAGTTCGTTCCCGGCCACACGAGCTCCTTCCGTGTCCCCCGTTGCCGTTCCGTCGAGCCTAGTTGGTCCCGAACACTTCTCCAGCCACTCGGCTCACTTCGTCAACTAACGTTAAACTTCGGTCACTCGGCCGGAAGGTGGGCCAACTGGACCAGCTGGTTTCCGCCCCGGCGAGTGACCAGCCAGCCGCGGCCGGGCGGCAGCGGCCTCGGCTTGAGGTTGCCGAAGAGCGGTCCCTCCTCGCGCGGCCCGGACATCAGGATGCCCGGCGACGCCAGCTCGCGGATCCGGCCGAGGAACGGGTCGTAGAGCGCCCTGGCCGCGCCGCCGACCCGCCGGGTCACGACGACGTGCAGTCCGATGTCGCGGCCCTGAGCGAGGTACTCCAGCAGCGGCAGCAGCGGGTTGTTGGGGCCGTTGACGACCAGGTCGTAGTCGTCGACCAGCAGGAACAGGTCGGGCCCGCTCCACCAGCTGCGGGTGCGGAGCTGCTCGGGTGTGACGTCGGGCCCCGGCAGGCGGCTCTTCATCACGGTGACGACCTGGTCGACCAGGTCCGTGGTGACCGCCGCCGACGTGCCGTATCCGATCAGGTGGTCCGAGCTGATCGCCCCGAGCAGGCTGCGCCGGTAGTCCAGCAGGATGATCCGCGCCTGCCGCGGTTCGTACCGCTCGGTGATCGTCCGGCCCAGGCAGCGCAGGAACGTGCTCTTGCCGCACTCGACGTCGCCGAGTAGCAGCGCGTGCGGCTCCGCGTCGAAGTCCAGCCGCACCGGGGACAGGTCGGCCTCGGCGATGCCGATCGGCAAGCCCCGCCCGGTGTCGGACCCGGCCGGGGGCAGCGCGTGGAACGGCAGCAGCGGCGGGAGCAGGCGGACGGCCGGCGCCGGAGCGCCCTGCCAATCGTTGCGGATCCGCTGCACCAGCTTGGCGACGCCGTCGCTGAGGTTGGCGGGATCGGGGTGGCCGTCGATCCGCGGCAACCCGGTGAGGAAGTGCATCGCGTCCGGGGTCAGGCCGCGGCCGGTGGCGTCCTTCGGGACGTTGAGCGCCGCGCGCCGGTTGATCGCGGAGTCCGACGGGTCACCCAGCCGCAGCTCGAGCCGGGTGCCGAACATGTCACGGACCGCCGGTCGCAGCTCCATCCACCGGCTCACCGAGGCCAGCAGGTGGATGCCGTAGCCGAGCCCGCGCTGCGCGAGATCGGTCAGCACCGGCTCCAGGTCCTCGAACTCCGTGCGCAGCGTGCCCCAGCCGTCGACGACGAGGAATACGTCGCCGAACGCGTCCTCGGCGAACCGGCCGCCACGCTTGAGCCGGCGGTAGGTGGCCATGCCGTCGACGCCGTGCGCGGTGAACAGCTGCTCCCGCGCGGTGAGCAACGTGTGCATCTCGGCGATCGTGCGGCGCACCTCGTCGACGTCCCGGCGGCCGGCGACACCGCCCAGGTGCGGCAGCTCACGCAGGCCCGCCAGCGCGCCACCGCCGAAGTCCAGACCGTAGAACTGCACCTCGGCGGGGGTGTGGGTCAGCGCGAGCCCGGCCACCAGCGTGCGCAGCAGCGTGCTCTTCCCGGCCTGCGGCGCGCCCGCCACGATCAGGTTTCCGGCTGCGCCGGACAGGTCGACGTCCAGCACGTCCCGCCGTTGGTCGAACGGCCGGTCGATGAGGCCGACGACGCCGTGCAGCGCGCCGCGGCGCTCCACGTCGGCGACGGTCAGCCCGCGGACGGGGTCGGTGACCAGCGGCGGCAGCAGCTGGTCGAGGGTCGGCGGTGCGGCCAGCGGCGGCAGCCAGACCTGGTGGGCCGGGACACCCACCCCGGTCAGACGCTCGACCAGGACGCGCAGCAGCGTCTCGCCGCGCGGGGTGTGCTCGTCGGCGTCGGGGGCCGGGACCGCTACCGGCTCCGGTTCGGCGTTGGCCGCTGCCTGGTAGCGGCTGGTGTAGAGCTGCACCGGGTCGACCGAGCGCGGCAGCGAACGCGGCCGGTCCTTCCCGCGCTGGTACCGGCCGGAGACGTAGGCCGCCTTGAACCGGACCAGTCCCTCGGTGCCCGCCTTGATGTAGCCGTTGC
The DNA here is from genome assembly GCF_900143005.1 of Cryptosporangium aurantiacum. Taxonomy (NCBI): domain Bacteria; kingdom Bacillati; phylum Actinomycetota; class Actinomycetes; order Cryptosporangiales; family Cryptosporangiaceae; genus Cryptosporangium; species Cryptosporangium aurantiacum. Next base: position 319,675 of record NZ_FRCS01000007.1, on the reverse strand, counting down.
CCGGCGACCGCGGCAGCTCGTAGGCGTCCGGGACGCCGAGTACCGTGCGGCTCTCCATCGAGGAGAACGTCCGCAGGCCGATCCGGTAGGAGAGGTGCGAGTCCAGGCCGCGCAGCCGGCCCTCCTCCAGGCGCTGCGACGCCAACAGTAGGTGAACACCGAGCGAACGACCGACGCGGCCGATCTGGACGAACATGTCGATGAAGTCGGGTTTGGCGGTGAGCAGCTCGCTGAACTCGTCGCAGATGATCAGCAGGCTCGGTAGCGGGGCGAGCGGAACACCGCTGGCCCTGGCCCGCTCGTAGTCGCGTTGCGAGTCGTACTTACCGGCCGAGCGCAGCAGTTCCTGCCTGCGGATCAGCTCGCCGGAGATCGCGTCCTGCATGCGGTCGACCAGCGCCAGCTCGTCGGAGAGGTTCGTGATCACCGCGCTGGTGTGCGGTAACCGGTCCAGCGAGGTGAACGTCGCGCCGCCCTTGAAGTCGACGAGGACGAAGTTGAGCGTCTCGGACGAGTGGGTGGCGGCGAGCGCGAGCACCAGCGTCCGCAGCAGTTCGCTCTTACCGGAGCCGGTCGCACCGACCAGCAGGCCGTGCGGGCCCATGCCGTCCTGCGCGGATTCCTTGAGGTCCAGTTCCACCGGTCGGCCGTCCGGGTTCACGCCGATCGGCACCCGCAGCCGGTCGCGGTTGGGCCGCGTCGCCCAGGCGTGCTGCACGTCGAACTCGTACGGATCGCCCAGGTCGAGCAGCTCGGCGAGGCCGAGTTCGCCGACGAGCGGGGTCTCCCCCACCGACGCCGCGGACAGCCGCAAGGGAGCGAGCCGGCGCACGAGCGCACCCAGTTCGATCGGGCCGAGGCTGTCGGCGGGCCCGATCTCCGACCGGCCGTCCATCGTCGTGCTGGACAGCACGCCGTCGGCGTCCACGTCCAGGACGATCGCCGACGGGTCGAGCACCCGCGGCGGCGGGTTGCCCAGGTCGAGGATCGTGACGCCCTCGACGCCGCCCTCGGCCATCAGGTGGTCCGATCCGATCGTGGCGCCGCCGTCGATCACCACCAGCAGGTGGACACCCTCGCTCGGCGCGGCACCCGGGTTGAAGCGTGGGCGGTGGGCCAGGACGTCGTCGAGCATCGCCTCCAGCGCGGTCACCGACGGCGCCACCAGCCGCACCGGGCCGACGGCGTCCGACCGGGTGGGGTGCAGCGCGTGCGGCAGCCACTTCGCCCACTCCCAGTGCGGACGCTGCTGGTCGGAGACGCAGAACGCGATCAGCGCCTCCTCCGGCGCGTGGAACGTGGCCAGCTGCGCGATCAGCGCCCGCACCATTCCGTGCACGCGCTCGGCGTCCCCCCGCGCGTGGACGTGAGAGAAGCCCCGCAGCGCCATCGCGACCGGCAGGTCGGGAACCACCGAGTACGTGGTGACGAAGCGCCGCAAGGCGCTCGCGCAGAGCGGTTCCAGCTCGTCGACCGGCCGGGTCTCCGGCGGGATCAGCGGCGTCGCGATCTCCTGCGCACCGCGTCCGATCCGGACGACGCCGAAGTCGCCGTCGGCCGGACGGCGTTCCCACAGCCGGGCGCTGAGCGCGGTCGACCACAGCGCGTCCGGGTCCGGGTGCCGGTAGAGCATCGCCTCCCGCTGCTGGCGGATGGTCCCCCGGACCGCGGCCCGCAGCTGCGACAGCCGCCGCAGATACTGCCGCCTGGCCGCGATCATCTCGCGCTTGCTCTGGCCGCCGCCCTGGTTGGCCAGCTGGGCGGCGATCATGCCGAGGATCGAGACGCCGTACAGGCCACCGGCGACGTAGGCCAGCGCGCCACCGCGTCCGCCGCCGACCATCAAGCCCATCGCCGCTGCTCCGGCGCCCATCGGCATGATCATCATCAGCCGGGACCAGGCCTGGTTGTTCGGCTGCGGGGCCTCGGGCGGCGGGTCCAGGACCACCTCGCCGCCGGGGAGCTCCGGCGCGGGCTGCCGCACCGGACGCTTCACGATCACCGCGACCACGCAGGCTCCCCTTTCGACGGATGGCACCGCACAGAGTGCACGATAACCACCGGGCTTCGGCTGCAACTGCGGCACCGGCGGCTGCTAGGTTTGCCCCGTCGATTCGACCCCCGTTTGTCCGGAGGTAGCACAGCGTGACCGTCTCCGTCGGAACCGGGCTGGCGCGCGTCACGGTCAGCACGCCCAAGCGCCGGATCGACGTCGCGTTACCCGAGGACCTCGCGGTCGCGGAACTCCTGCCCAGCCTGCTGCTGCACGCCGGGGAGGGCGCCGCGGACGACGGCGAGCGCCACGGCGGGTGGGCGCTGCGCACGTCGACCGGCACGCTGCTCGCCGGTGACCGCAACCTGTCCGGTCAGGGGGTCCGCGACGGTGATGTATTGCACCTCGTTCCCCGCCGGGCCGACTGGCCCGAGCTCGAGTACGACGACGTCGTCGAGGCGATCGCCAGCGGTGCCCGCCGCTACGGACGCTCGTGGGGTGGCACGGCGACGCGGCGCTGTGCGCTGGCCGTCGGCACCGGCGCGCTGCTGCTCGGCGTCGTCGGGATCCTCTCGGCCGGCCCGCCGTGGGCGCTGCCGGGCTGGCTCTCGCTCGGGGTGGCGCTGCTGCTCTGCGTCGTCGGCACCGTGCTGGCCCGCGCCGCCGGTGACGCGGTGGCCGGAGCCGCGGTCGCCGGGCCGGGGCTGGTGTACGCCGCCGCCGGTGGTGCGGTCGCGGTCGCGCCGGCGGGCACCGACCTCGGAGAGCTGGGCGCCGCGCACCTGCTGGTCGGATCGGTCGCGCTGGCCACCGCCGGGATCGTCGGATATCTGGGAGTCGGCGCGCACGGCCGGGTGTTCGTCGGCGGCGTCGCCACCGGCCTGCTCGGCGTCGTCGGTGGCCTGCTCGCGCTCATGACCGGCATGTCCGAAGCCGGGATCGCGGCCATCGTCCTCACGCTGGCGATCTCGCTGCTGCCCGCCTATCCCCTGCTCTCGATGCGGATCGGCAAGCTGCCGATGCCGGTGCTGCCGCAGCGCACCGAGGAGATGCTGCGCGACGACCCGGTGCCGCAACGCGCGGAGGTGTTCGCCGCCGTCGCCCGCGCGGACGAGGTGCTCACCGGTCTGCTCCTGGCGGTGAGCGTCACCGGGGTCGCCTGCGGCTGGGTTCTGGCCGGCACCGAACGGACGTCCGCGGTCATCCTGGTCGCCGTGGCGTCGGCCGCGCTGCTGTTACGGGGGCGCCTGTTCCCCACCCCGCGGCAGCGGATCCCGCTGCTGGCCGGCGGCGTGCTGGGGCTGGCGCTGCTGTTCACCGGCTTCGCGCTGGCCATGCCGGTGCTGGTCGCCGTGCCGGTGGCCCTGGTCGTCGGCGGCACGGTGCTCGGCGCGGGGCTGCTCTACAGCCGCCGCCCGCCGTCTCCGTACGTGGGCCGGTTGGCCGACATCCTCGACGTGCTGCTGCTGGTCTCGCTGCTGCCGATCGCCTGCCTGCTCACCGGCTTCTACGGCTACGTCCAGGGGCTGTTCGCCTCGCTGGGCGGCTGATTCGTCATGGCCTCGCGCAAGGACCAGCTGCACTCCTACCAGTTCATGCTGCAGCGGGCGATCTCCGCGCTGATCATGCGGGAGACCGACCCCGCGCAGTCGCCGCTGCGGCGGGGCGTCGGTGCGGCCTTCGTCGGCGTCATGGTCACGGTCATCGTCGCGGCCGCGTTCGGGATCTACGGTCTGCTGACCAAGACCGGCAGCGGCCGGTGGAAGGTCGAGAACGCGGTCGTCGTGGAGAAGGAGACCGGCGCGGCGTTCGTCTACGCGGGCGAGACGCTGATCCCGGCACTGAACTACAGCAGCGCGTTGCTGCTCGCCGGCCAGGCACCGCCGAAGACGTTCACGGTGCCCCGCAACTCGCTGCGCGGCGTCCCCCGCGGCACCCCGCACGGGATCGCGGACGCGCCGGCGGCGCTGCCCAGCACCAAGCTCGTGCTCGACGGAGGCTGGTCGTCCTGCGTGTTGCCGAGCCGCGACGCCGCCGGGGGCGACACCGTCGTCACGATGGTGATCGTCGGCGGTGGGCCGGCGGACGCGGTGGCGCTCGGCGAGTCCGGCCTCTACGTGCGCGATGCCGCGGCCGGCGCCGAGTACCTGGTCTGGCGTGGGCACCGCTACCGGCTCACCGGCAGCACGGTGCCCAGCGCTCTGTTCGGCAGCGGCACCCGCCCGGTCGAGGCCGGCAGCGCCTGGCTGGACACGCTCCCCGAGGGCGACCCGATCCGCGAACTGTCGATCCCGGACGCCGGGCAGGAATCTGAGGCGGTGCCCGGGCACGACATCGGCGAGGTCGTCGCGGACCGCCGGGACAACGGCGAGACCGACTACCTCGTCCTGGACGACGGGCTCGCCCCGCTCACCGGCCTTCAGATGGACTTGCTGCGGGCCACCCGCGCGGTCGAGCCGGTGACGATGGCGACCGCCGAGATCACCGCGGCGCGCAAGAGCGAGAAGCTCGAGTCCGACTCGCCGGCCGACCAGCGGGCGCCCGAGCGATCGCCGAAGCTCGCCGCGACGTCCGCGAAATCCGGGCTGTGCGCCGCGTTCGTCGGCGAGAACGCGCCGCTCGTCACGGTGGTGCCCGAGGGCGGCAGCACCGATGTCGGGACGCCGACCCGGGCGCGCACCAACGACGGTGCGGTGCTCGCCGACCGGATCGTGGTGCCCGGCGGCGCGATCGCCGTCGTCCGTGCCCGCGAGACCGGGACGTACAGCCTGGTCACCGACGTCGGCGTGCGGTTCCCGGTGGAGTCGGCCGAGGCGCTCGCGATGCTCGGCTACTCGACCGGGGACGCGGTCACGCTACCGACCGCACTACTCGACCGGGTGCCCGCCGGTCCCGCACTGACCCAGGAGGGAGCCGCGCGCACCGCGTCGCCCGGTGAACGATGAACGGGAAACGGGCGACAGATGGGAAAACTGGTCCGAATGTTGCTTGTGGTGTCTAAGTTAGGCAACGGCGGTGGCCGGCGCGGTGGCGGCCTCCGTTCAGGACTTCCGAGCCACGAAGGCAGAACGAAGGTGACCCAGCCATGGCTATGAACGTCACTCCGCAGATGCTCATCGACGCTGCGAATAAGGCAGAGAACGTCGGTGAAGGTATCGCCGCGCAGCTGACCAACTTGCTGTACACGATCCAGTCCGAGGGTGGAGCGTCGTTCCAGGGCGGCGGCGGTGCCGCGCTGCAGTCGGTCTCGGCGCAGCTCGGCGAGCAGCTCAAGCAGATCCTCACCGCGCTGAACACGATGGCCGGCAACGTCAACGCCGCCAGTGCCGACTACGGCAGCTCCGACCAGGAGATCGCGCGCGAGATCCAGACCGTCGGCAACGCGTTCAACCCCGGTAGCGGCAGCGTCGTCACTGCCCTGACCAACGGCTGAGAGGACCTAGCACCATGCCGTACGAAGCCGATGATCTGCTCTACAACTACGAGGGCATCTCGAGCGTCTCGGGCGCGATCGAGGCGTTCGTCGCGCAGATGAACGCCAACCTCGACGAGGTCGACGCCGTCATCCGGAACCTGCTCGCCAACGGGTGGGGTGGCAGCGAGGGCGCCGCGGCGTTCCAGGCGCAGAGCGCCAAGTGGCACTCCGGTGCGAACGACATGGCGGTGACGCTGCGGTCGCTGTCCACGAAGGTCGGTGACGCCGGGATCAACATGAAGGCGCTGGACCAGAACGTCGCCAGCCGCTTCGGCGTCTCCTGACGGGAGCTTTCTCCGACGCCCCGGTGCGGTGCACCGGGGCGTCAGCGTTTGCCCGCGGTCCAGTCCTCGAACAGCATGCGAGGTGGGGCCGGGGCGTCGTCCTCCGGGTGCTCCTCGGGCAGCGGCGCGAACCCGGGACGCCAGCGACGGCGCCTGCCTCGCGGCAGCGCGACCGCGAACGCCACCCCCAGCAGCGCCGCGGCGGCCAGCACGGCTGCCGCGAGGAGCGCGATCCGGCGCGCTCCGTCGTCCCCGCCGGTCGCGGCCTCGCGCTTCGGCTCGGCGACACGCGCCTCGGGTGATGCGGTGGTCAGCGTCGCGGTCACGGCCTGCACCGGGTTGACGATGCCGTCCCCGGCGCGCTCGGTGGACGGCGTCGCCGTGGCCAGCAGCCGCCGCACGACCTCGGTGGCCGGGGCGGACGGCCACCGGCTGCGGATCAGCGCTGCCGTGCCCGCGACGTACCCGGCTGCGATCGCGCTGCCGCCGACCTCGACCAGCCCGCCGCCCGCCTGGGTGGAGAGCAGCTCGTCGCCGGGCGCGGCCAGGTCGACGCCCGCCGGCGCGACGCCACCACCGGCGAGCGTGCCCTCCCGGTTCATCGCGATCACGCCGACGACGCCGTCGTAGGCCGCCGGGTAGGGCAGCCCGGCCGCCTGCTCCGGATTCGACACGTTGCCGACCGACGCGACGACCACGATGTCGGCGGCGATCGCCGCGGCCACCGCGGCCCGCAGGCCCGGGTCGTCGGTGTAGGTGACGACCGGCACGACCAGGACGTCGGGCCGCGCCGCGGTGGCGTCGCGGATCCCCTCGGCGAGCGTGGCCGGGGTCCCGGCCCGCTCGTCGACGCCCTCACCGGTGCCCACGAGCGTCGACAGGGCCACCCGGTACGACACGATCGTCGCGCCGGGCGCCAGCCCGCTGAAGCCGATGTTCGGAACGAAGTCCGCGGCGATCACCCCCGCGACCTGCGTCCCGACGCCCCGGCAGTCGGTGTCGGCGCCGGAGGTGGATTCCGGCAGGTAGTCCTCGCCTGCCCGGACCCGCCCGGCGAGCTGCTCGTGACGCGCGTCCACACCGGAGGACAGGACCGCGACCGTGGTTCCCGCGCCGTCGGCGACCGGCCAGATCGTCTTCGGGGACTGACGCTCCTGCGCCCAGGGCACCTGGGCGAGCGCCGTGCCTGGGTCGACGCACTGCTCGGTAGCCGGTGCCGCCGCGGCGGGCGTGCACGGCGCGAGCACCCCGGCCAGCACGACGGCCGCCACCGCTGCGGCTCGGGCGCCCCTCATGAGCCGGTCGCGGCCAGCAGGTCGTCGAGTGTGAGCGTGCGCAGGTCGTCGCGGGTGGGCACCCGGCCGAGCCTCCGCAGCCGTCCGGACTGCGCCTTGCGCATGCCCTCCAGCAGCTTGCGCGCCTCGCGGGCGTTGCCGAAGTTGGCGGTCCGGTCGATGCCGGCGAACCACTCGAACAGCCCGTCCTCCAGGCCGGGCGCGAGCAGGTAGTCGTCGGCGGCGGCGATCCGCCCGGCGATCAGCGTCAGCTCGGCGGGGCTGTAGTTCTCGAACTCCAGCGTCTTGGCGAACCGCGACGCCAGACCCGAGTTCGCGTCGAGGAAGTCGCTCATCTCCGCGGTGTAGCCGGCGACGATGACCGCGAGTGAGTCCCGCCGGTCCTCCATCAGCTTGACCAGCATGTCGATGGCTTCCTGGCCGAAGTCGGCGCCGCCGCCGCTGGACCGGGAGAGCGTGTAGGCCTCGTCGATGAACAGCACGCCGCCGGTCGCCTCTTCGATCACCGCGGCCGTCTTCTCCGCGGTGTGGCCGATGTACTGGCCGACCAGATCGCGGCGAGAGACCTCTTTGAACTTCCCGTCCGGCAGCACGCCGAGGCTCTTGAGCAGCTGCCCGTAGAGCCTGGCCACGGTGGTCTTACCGGTTCCGGGCGCGCCGGTGAAGATCAGGTGGTGGCTCACCGCGCCGACGGCCAGCCCGGCCTCGCGGCGCCAAGTGTTCACCTGCATTTCGTCGATCAGTGACCGGACCTCGCTCTTCACCGCGGCGAGCCCGACCATCGCGTCCAATTGCGCGAGCAGTTTTTCGACCTCGACCTGCGCGCCGTCGTCGGCATCGGCGCCGGTCAGCGGGGTCTGGCGGGTCGCGCTGATCGTCGGGTTCGCGCCCGGCTCGAGCAGGATGTCCGGCGACGCGGTGCTCTCGAACCGGCAGTCCTCGATCACCCCGCCGCAGCCGCTGCCGACCTGGATGCCGACGCCGCCGGTGTGGTGGATGCGGCAGGAGCGCACGGTCGGGTGGCTGTCGTAGGCGACCGCGATTCCGACGTCACCCGCCCGGGCGATCTCGCAGCCGTCCAGCGTCGGACGGCCGGACTGGTAGACGTAGACGCCGCGGTAACCGGCGCCGGTGACCGTGGTGTTGCGGATCGTCGGGTCGGCCCCGAGCCGGACGATGATGCCGTCGTCCATCATGTCGGAGATCTCGCACGCCTCGATCACGCCGGTGGCGTCGGAGCACACGATGCCGTACTGACCGGCGGTGATCTGGCAGGAACCGGCCCGCAGCTCCGCGCCGTCGGTGGCGGTGATCGCCGCACCGTAACCGGCCGCGAGCGTGCAGTCGGCGAGTTCCAGCACGCCGCCGGAGGCGTGCACCGCGGGTCCGTCGGCCGAGCGCAGGGAGAGCCCGCGCAGAGTCACGGTCGCGTCGCGGCCGGAGACGACCGGGCGGCCGGTGCCGGTCGCGTCGATCGTCACCTCGCCGGGCTCGCCGAGCCCGACCAGGGTCAGCGATCCGCCGGTGACCGAAACGTTCTCCCGGTACTCGCCGGGTTCGATCGAGATCGTCGCGCCGGGCTCGGCGACCTCCAACGCGTCGGCCAGCGAGGGGTACGCCCCGGGCTTCCGTGATGAGACGAGAAGGGTGCGCGCCATGGCTCCGAGGGGGGTCCGCAGGTAGGGGCGGAGTGCACGGTATCCCAACCGGCACAGCGCGGCGCCAGCGGTTAGGCTCCGGCGCTGTGGCGGAGACCGAACCCTCGTTACGGTGGCGCCCGGCGAACGAGCCGGAGCTGCTGCTTTACCACGCGCTCTTACGCGCAGACACCGGACGGTATTTCCGGGTGGTGACCGAGTCGCCGCTCTACCTCGCCGCGGTCAGCGCGCCGGAGCGCCGTCTGGTCACCTGGGAGCGCGGTGGCCGCACCCACCTGCTGGCGTTCACGTCGCCGGAGGGCCTGGCCCGGTGCCTCGGGACGGAAGCCGACACGGTGCTGCGGGTCGACTACCCCGGATTGCTCCGCGACTGGCCGAACCCGGACTGGTGGCTGGCCCTCAACCCGACGCTGCCGATCGACGCGGCGCTGCCGGTGGGCGAGGTCGCCGACGCCGCGCGCGGCGAGACCGAGTTCGCGCTGCCCGTGGTCGACGCGTACGCGGGTGTGCCCTCGCTCGATCCGTTGCCTGGCGCGGGTGGGGCACCGGCGAACGACATCGAGGAGACGATGGCCGACGTCCTCGCGCAGGGCAACGTGCCGCTCCTGCTCGACCTGCTCGTCTTCGCCGACGTGCTGCTGCCGGTGTTACGGCCGGTGGACGACGGGGTCGCGCTGGACGACCCGCGCTTTCCCTGGGCGGCGTTGCCGCTCACCCCCGACAGTCCGGAGGTCGAACCGGCGATCGGCGTGTTCACGTCCGAGGAACGGCTGGCCGAGGCCGCTCCGGGCGTCGCCGTGCCGGCCCTGCGCCTGCCGCTGCTCGAGGTCGCCGCGGTGTGGCCGGGCGCGGAGTACGCGCTGGTGGTCAATCCGGACTCCGGCCTGCGGGCCCGCCTGCCCGGCGATCAGGTGCCCGCGCTCGTCGAGTGGGCCCGGGCGGCGTCCCGCTACCACGGCCTCGAGCCCGTCTGACGGTGCCTGCGGTGGCCGCCTACAGTCCACTCATGTCGTCACCCCAGCCGCAGGCCCCACAGCCATCGACACAGCCACCGCTCGCGCGGACCAGCGCCGAGGCGCATCTCTACATGGACCTGCGGCCCTGCGAGTGCGGCGAGAGCACGTTCGATCGCGACACCGCGATCATCGACCTCGGCGGCGACGCGCTCGGCAGTCGGTACGAGGGGCACTGCCCGGGCTGCGGTGCGCGCCGGGAGTTCGTGTTCCGCCTCCCGGCGCAGGTGATCCTCCCGCCGGCCGGCCAGGTCGTCTACGGCGACGGCACCCCGTCGGAGTTGCTCGACCCGGGCGAGTGGCTCTGGGTCGCCGACCGGTTCGCCGGTTCGGTCCCGGCCGAGACGTCCGGTCTGGACGAGGACGTGCGTCGCGAAGCGCGGGTACGGCTCGCCGCGGCTGCGGCCGCGATGGACGAGGCCCTGGCCTGGGTGCCTCCCGGCGCCGACGCGATTCCGGCCGACGCCGTACGCAGCGAACTCGGGCTGGCGGTGTACGAGGACGAACCGGACCGATTCGCTCTCGACCGGCTCGAAATCGTCCGGGATGCCTACCGCGAACTACTCGAACGGGTCGAGGCCGCACGATAGCCCGAACGCCGCTGTGTCCCGTGCGATACGGTCGGACCGTACACGGGGATCACAGCGCCCCCACCGGCCCCGGCCGCATCGCGGCGACCGGCGCGCCGACGTACTCCTAGCGCCGACGTATCTGCTGGAGGGCCGGGTGAGGGACCAGGCACGCACCGATCGGCCCGACTGGTCGGCGGTGTCGAGTATGGCCAAGGACCTGCAGTCGGCGATCAGTAAGGCCGAGAGCGCCCAACGTGAGGCGCTGAGCGTCACCGGCACCGCCTGGTCGCGGGACGGGCTGGTCAAGGCCGTGGTCGGCCCGCGCGGGCACCTGCTCGAACTCGAGCTCGACCCGCGCATCTACCGCAACCCGAACTCCAAGGCACTGGCCGCGACGATCGCGGCCACGGTCCGGGAGGCCACCGAGGACGCGCTGGCCCAGACCGGCAAGATCTTGGACCGGACGGTCCCCGCCGACCTGCGCAACCGCAACACCGACAAATTGAACCTCTGGCGGCTGGGCCGCATGCACGACGCCGACGTGCGGAACGAGATACGGGAGGACGACACCGATGGGCTGGGTTGAACTCACCGAAGGCCCCGATGGGCTCCGCTCCCGCGCCACGCAGCTTTCCGGGCAGGCGGACGCGTTCGCCGCGCGGCTGAGCAGCCTGCTCGCGCAGATCGCCGCGGTCGAAGCGGGTAGCCCGCAGGGCGTCAGCGACGACTACGCGAGGGCGTTCAACACTAACTACAACAAGCCCACCGACGGCGGTCCGCTGCACGAGGCGATCGACAACCAGGCGCGCGACCTCGGACCCGAGGCCACCACGATCGGCAACGCGCTCAGCGCCGGCGCGACCGACTACGAGATCGGTGACCTGCAGGCCGAGAACGACATCAACAGCGTCATCTGACGCCGCGCCGGGCCGGTCGCCCGGACCTTTACTGAGCAGATGAAACACCGGGACGCCGAGCGGGGAGGGAACACCGGGTGGGTTCCTTCCATGAGGCGCTCGACGACCTCCTGGAGTGCTTCCGCCAGTTCGAGGAGTGGTTACCGGGCTGCCTCGGCGAGGTCATGGAGTTCCTCGTCCAGATCCCGCAAGCCGACGAGCTGCAGCTCTACCACCTGGCCGACCTCCGCACCCAGCTGACCGAGCTGCTCGCCGAGTATCAGGAGCAGGTCGGCCCGATCGGCAGCGACATCGCCACGACGTTCTCGGGTGGCCAGGCCGGCGGCGCGGACACGTACCGGGCCAAGTACATGCGGCACATGAAGGTGGCCGCCTCCGCGACCGAGTCGAGCGGGTCGCTGGCCGAGATGGTCCGCGCGACCGGCAACTCCGTCGAGTTCATGAAGCTGATGGCGCTGTGGGATCTGTTCGATCTCGCGATGGCCCTGTTCGCCGCGATCATGATGCTCATCCAGACGCTCGGGCTCTCGACGATCGGCGTCGCCGCCGCGTACACCGCGACACGGATGGCGATCACGAAGGCCGCCCGGGAACTCGTCCAGGAGATCTTCGAGCACGGCGCCAAGGCCGCGTTCAAGCAGGCCCCGAAGGCGATCCGGAACCAGGCGCCGAACGCGTTCCGCGACATCCGGCGGGGCGCCAACCCGTTCGTCATCAACCGGAACGGCCTGATTCCGAGGCTGGTCGACAACGTCCGTGACCAGGGGTGGCGGCGGACGCTCGGGCGGACGCCCCAGGCGGTCGGGCGAGGGCTGCGGCAGGCGCCGAGCGCGGGGTGGCGCGGCGTCCGGGAGGGGGCCACGAACCTCTGGCGCGGCGCTCGCCATCCGCTGGACTCGCTCGGCACCCGGATGGCCCAGCACCAGGCCGCCCGGCAGGCCACTCGCGAGGGCGGCGGGCGGCTGAGCCGCTTCGCCGAGCTCGACCGGCTGGCCCGCTCCGCACCGGACGCCGCCGCCGCCCGGGCGGCCGCCATCGCGTCCCGGCAAGCCCAGCAGGCCGCGGTCGCGGAGGCCCGGCGGGAAGCCGCCGAGCAGTTCGCGGAGAAGACGACCCGGGAGAAGCTCGCCGCGACGGCGGCCAACACCGGGAAGTACGTCTGGGAGAACACGCTGGAGGGTGCGAAGGGCGGCCTCAAGGAGGTCGGCACCTCGATGGCGTACATGGTGGCGGCCGGTCACCAGGACCACATCGTGCTGGTCGACGACGAGTACGGGCGGCCGGGGCTGCTCAACATGACCGGCGAGGAGGCCATCACCGGCACGGTGTCGTCGCTGGTGAAGCGCGGGCACGACGGCGTGGCGATCGACACCGTCGGCGAAGGAACCGGTGCGCTGACCGCGTCCGGCGTCACCTATGCGCTGGACAACCCGTCGAGCTTGCAGGATTGGCTGTTCGGGCAGGGACAGGGAATGACGTCCGCCGGGCAGGAGGCGGCGTATTCGCTGCTCGGCGGCTTGCGCGGGCACCACGCGGCGGGGATCGGCGCGACCGAGGCGGACGTGGTGACGGCGTTGGCCGGGGATCCGGGGCTCGGCGGGGATCCGGGCGTCGGCGGCGGCCCGGCCCCGGCGCCGTCCACCGGGCTTCCCGGCACCGGAGCGCCCGGAGCCGGGGCACCCGGAGCCGGGGCACCCGGAGCCGGGGCACCCGGAGCCGGGGCACCGGGCGCGGGAGCGCCCGGAGCTGGGGCGCCGGGCGCGGGAGCGCCGGGAACCGGGTCGGCGGGTAGCGGGTCGGCGGGGTCGGGCTCGGGGAGTTCGTCTGCGGGCGGCGGCAGTTCGTCGAGCTCGGGGTCCGGAAGTTCGGGGTCGGGCAACTCGGGATCGGGCAACTCGGGATCGGGCGGGGGCCGGTCGGACTCGGGCGAGGGTTCCTCGGCGGGCGGAGACTCCGGCTCCACCGGCGCGGGGACGACCGACGCGGGCTCCACCGGCGCGGGGACGACCGACGCGGGCAGCGGTCACACGGGCAGCACGAGCGACGCCGGTGCGGCTGCTCCCTCGTCGTCCGACACGGCGCCCGCGTCCGACGCGACCACGTCGGACGCCGGAGGTCCCTCGGGGTCGGCTTCCCCCGAGCCCGCCGCGGCCGACGCGCAGCCCGCGTCCACCTCGGACTCGCCGGGCCCGGAAGCGGAGCAGCTGTCGACGGACTCCGCCAGCCCTCCCCCAAGCGGCGAGAGCGCTACCCCAGCCTCCGCTGACGTCACCCCCACCGACGCTGCCCCGGCCGACCCGCAGGTCGCCAACAACACCAACTCGCCAGCAGACACGGCCGCCGACGCCCCGGCCGCTGACGCGCCGACGGCCGACGGCGCGGGCGCGGACACCCCGGCCGCCGACGCCCCCGCCGCGAACACCCCGCCCACGGACGGCCCGCGCGCGGATGCCGGGCCGGCCGACGGCGCGGGCGTGGATGGCTCGGCTGCCGACGATGCGGGCGGCCCGGCCGCCGACACAGGGTCGGATGACTCCCCCGCCGCTGCGACCCCGGCGGCGGACGCCGACGGTGCCGGCTCTGGCGCGGATACTTCGCCGTCGCTGGACGCGGATACGCCCGCGGACGGCCCGGCGGACGCCGCCGACGGTGTCGGAGCCGCGGGCGGCACCGACACCGGCCTCGCGGGGCAGGACTCCAGCACCGCCGAGCAGCCCACCGACCAAATCGGATCGCCGCCGGAGCGGGACGCGAGCCCGACGCCTCCGACCGCTACCAGTCCGGTCGTGTCCGAGGCGGACCTGCCCGCCGCGGCGGCGCCCACCGTCGAGCCTGCCCGGCCGGGCGAGCTCACCCAGCAGGTACTCGACGCCATTCTGCAGGAGCCCCCGCGGACGCCGGAGCAGGCGCGACTCCAAGCGCTGGTCAGTGGTCTCTTCGCCGACGAGTCCGGCGCCGGAACGTCCGGTGCGACTCTGTCGGCGCTCCGCACCGCCGTCGCCGAGCACCACGAGGCGGCGGTCGCACTGCTGCTCGCGGCCGGCGCCGCGACCGCGGGCCTGGCCCGCAGCCGCCCCGCCGGCCGCCCGGCCGGTCGGAGCCCGGCGAACGGCACGGCCCCGCCCACGGACACCGCGACCCGCGAACCAGTGTTGTCCCGCGCGCTGCGAGGCCCGGACACGGACCCCACGGATGGGCCCCTCGACGACGACCCCCCGAACGACGGCACCCCGAACGACGGTGCCCCCAACGACGGTGCCCCGCGCGGCGGCGGCTCGGACGACGGGCCCGGCACGTCGTCCGACTCTGTTGACCTTCCCGCGGACGTCGTCGCCGCGTTCACCCATCCGGACGTCGTCGCGCGGCTGGCGCAGGAGTCCGCGGATTACTTCGGCGACCTGGCCGCCCGGCGACAGGCGCTGCAGAACTGGATCGACGAGGTCGCGCCGGACACCGAGTTCGCGGCGGCGGTAGAAGCGATCGTCGCGGTCGTCGGCGAGGAGATCGCCGCGCTGGAACAGCGGATCGCGGAGCTGGACGCCGACCCCGAGGTCTCCCGGCGGCACGTCCGCCGGACCGCGCGAGCCGCCCGTTCGCACCACCGCGCCGCCGACGAGGCCAACACCCGCGCCGAGGCGCTGACCCGCGAAGCCAACCGGCTGGCCGAAGCTGCCGAGCGGACCCGGGCGGACCACCCGAGCACCGCTCACCGGTTCGCCGCCCGCAGCCGCGACGCCGCCCTACGAGCGGCGCAAGCGTACGAGGTCGCGCAGCGCGAAGCGTCCATGGCCCGAAGGGATCAGGCCGCGGCCGACGCGGCCGACGCAGCGGTCACCGAGCTGGCGCAGAAGCAGGCCGAGCTGGACAAGCTCCGGCAGAACATGGCTGCCGCGCAGCAGGCGATCGCGCCGACCGACGAGCTGCGCCGGGCGATCTCGCCCGACTCCTACACCGACCCCGACCTCGCGGACGCCCCCACCAACTGGCTCGACCAGAACACCGACTGGTCCGATCCGGACAGTCCGACCGCGCGTCCGATGACCTCCGACGACCCGCTGGTCGTCGAGTCCCGGCCGGGGATCCACGAGCGGGCGCCGGCGGATCAGGTCCGGTCGACCGACCCGACGCTGGGCTACCGGCCGCCGCTGCTGTCCCACCAGCGGCTGCTGGAGATCGCGCTGCTGCTCGAGTTCGGCACGATCCCGGTCCACCCCCGGGTCGACCAGGGCACCTGGCTGCGGCGACTCAACGATTTCGGGCGCGCGTTCGACCCCGAGCGGCGGATCAACTGCGCCGACGCCCGGCGGGCGTTCGTCGATACCTGGTTCGGGCGGCCGCGGGTGGCCGCACCCGGGTTCCGTAGCGACTACGCCGATCTGACGTCGGCCGACGCCGACCATCCCGGCGACCTGTCGACCGCGACCGACGAGAACTGGACCGGCGGACGGTTCCAGGAGGTCGTGCCGTTCCAGCACGGCGTGGAGGTCGGTACGCCGGCCTCCGACGAGGCACTGCGCCTCGGCGAGCAGCGCATTCGCGACGCGCTGCTCGCGGCGGGACCGGGATCGGTGGCGATGCTCAACGCCGCGTGGCGGTCGCCGGCCGGCGACGGCCACGCGTGGAACGCGATCAATCAGGACGGCGAGATCCTCTTCGTCGACGCCCAGAACAACCGGATCAGCCCGCACTTGGAGTACGGGCAAAGCATCCTGTTCCTGGACATGATCGTGCTCGACCCCACCGGTGCCCCGGCTCCGGTGGACGGCTTGCCGATCTCGCATTTCAGCGCCGCCGAGCTGACCGACGAGTACCGGGACGCCGCGGCGTCCGGCCCGCCCGCCTCCACGCCGCCCGCGTCGGCCGACACGTCGGCGCCGCGTCTGCGGGCCGACGCGGACCAGGCTGCGCAGATCCTGGCCGACCTCGCCGACCCCACGCACGTCGCCCGGCTGGTCACGGAGTCGGACAACTACTTCTCCCACCTGGACGAGCGCGTCGCGCGACTCACCGGCGAATTCGACCGGATCGCCGCGGCCCGCGCGGATCAGTCCGATCGGCACACCGCGCTGAACTGGGAGGCACAGGAGGCGGCGCGGCTCCTCGGCTTCGCCAGGGACCTGGAGCAGCGGGCCGAAGCCGCGGAACCCGACTCGCCGGACGAAGCCCACCGGCTCCGCGGAAAGGCCCGCGCTCTGCGCGACCAGGCGGTGGCCCGCGGTGCCGCGTGGAAGGTCGCGCGTGCCGACCTGGATGCCGAGATCGACGCCCTCCGCGACGACGAGCGTCGGCTGAACGCGGCGCTCTCGCCCGACTACGACCCGGACGCCCAGCCCGACCTCGTTGATGTTGCGACGAACTGGGTCGACCAGAACACCGACTGGACCGACCCCGCCAGCCCCACCGCTCGCCCGGTTACCACGTCCGACCCACTGGTGCACGGGACGTGGGCGACCGGTCCGCTCGCGCGCCTCCCTGCCGACCAGATCCGTGACCACGATCGCGTCACCGGCTACCGGCCGCCGTTGCTGGCGCACCAGCGCTTGCTCGAGCACGCGCTGCTGACCGAGTTCGGCGGCATCCCGCTCCGTCCGTCGGTCGACCGGGGCGACTGGCTCTCCCGCGTCAACGCGTTCGCCGCGGCCCACGACGAGGGTTGGCGAAACAACTGCGGCGACTCCCGGCGCGCCGTCATCGACACGTACTTCGGGCGCCCACGAGTGGCCGCGCCGACCGTACGCAGCGCGTTCGATCCCGACCAAGGCGGCGCGGTCGTCCACCCCGGCGACGAGGGATGGGTCGACGAGTGGTGGACCGGCGGACGGTTCCAGGAGGTCGTGCCGTTCCTCGACGCGGTGCCTGCGGATTCGGCCGAGGCGGCCGCGGCGGTGCAGAACGGCGTCGACCAGGTCGCCGCGGCGCTGCTCGCAGCGGGCGACGGCGCGGTGGCGCTGGTCAACGTCAGCTGGCGGGGCGAGCAGGCCCACGCGTCTCTCGTCGTCAACGAGGGCGGCCGGATCCGCTGGGTCGAGACCCAGACGGCGGAAGTCACCGACGGACCGATCTTCGCCCCATCGGCGGTCGAGTCGATGCGGATGATCGTGCTCGACGCGCAGGGCCGGCCGGTGGCGGTCCCGGGCCTGCCGATCTACCTGGGCAGCACCCACTACACGAACAACGACCCGCTGCCGCCCGGCTACGAGGCCGTCGCGACGCTCACCCCGTCCCGTCCCGTCGGCTACGACGCGCCGGCCGACGGCCTCCACGGCCCGGCCGACGCCGACCAGGCGGACCCCGCTGCGCAGATCCTGGCCGACCTCGCCGATCCGGCGTACGTCACCCGCCTCTACGACGAGTCGGGATCCTACTTCTCGCACCTGCACGACCGCGTCTCGCGCCTGGCGGTCGAGTTCGATCGGCTCGCTGCGGTCCGCGCCCCGTTGGACGCCCGCAACGCCGCGCTGTACTCGGACCTGGAAGACACCCTCGAACTCCTCCGGACTGCCAGAGATTTCACGCTGCGGGCCGACGCAACCGAAGCCGACTTCCCCGATAACGCCTACCGTCTCCGGGCAAAGGCCCAAGCTCTCCGCGACCGCGCGGCGTCACGCATGGCGAAATGGGAGGTCGCGCGCGCCGACTTGGATGCCGAGTTCTGGGCTCTCGACGACGAGCAAAGTCGGCTCAATGCGGCGCTCGCGCCTGACTACGACCCCGATGCGCGGCCCGAACTCGCCGCTTTTTCGACGAACTGGAACGACCAGAACATCGACTGGACCGACCCGGCCAGCCCCACCGCTCGCCCGACGACCGAGTCCGACCCACTGGTGCACCGGTCACAGGCGACCGGTCCGCTCGCGAGCCGACCTGCCGACCAGGTCCGTGACTACGACCGCGCAACCGGATACCGGCGACCGTTGCTGGCCCACCAACGCCTGCTCGAGCACGCTCTGGTGAGCGAGTTCGGAACCATCCCGCTCCGTCCGTCCTTCGACAGGGGCGACTGGCTCTACCGCATCAACGCGTTCGCGTACGGCCAGGACGATGGCTGGCGGATCAACTGTGCCGACGCCCGGCGCGCCGCGATCGACACGTACTTCGGGCGACCGCGCGTGGCCGCGCCGACCGTACGCAGTGCGTTCAATCCCGACAATCTCGAGATCCTCCGCCCGGGCGAGACGGTATCGGCCGACGAACGGTGGACCGGCGGACGCTCCCAGGAGGTCGTGCCGTTCCTCGACGCGGTTCCGTCGGACTCAGCCGAGGCGGCTGCGGCGGTGCAGACCGGTGTCGATCGGGTCACCGCCGCGCTGCTCGCGGCAGGCGACGGCTCGATAGCCCTGGTCGACGTCAGCTGGCGGACCGGCTCCGGCCACGCGTTGACCGTCGTCAACGAGGGCGGCCGGATCCGCTGGGTCGACACCCAGACGGCGCTCGTCACCTCCGGGCCGCCGTTCGGTCCCGGGGACATCGACTTCATGGGGATGCTCCTGCTCGACGCCGACGGCCGGCCGCTGGCGGTCCCGGGCCTGCCGATCGTCGCGGACAGCATCCACCACTCGGACAACGAGCCGGTGCCACCCGGCTACGAGGCGGTGGCGACGCTCACGCCCTCACAGCGCACCAGGTACGTCAGCCTCCAGGGCCCGGCCGACGCAGCCGACGCAGCCGACTCGACAAGCGACGCCGACGCTGCCGCCGCCGAACCCCTCGCCGCGCCGGAGGGGCCGACCGAGCTGGTTCCCCTCTCGGCCGGGCTGGCTGCCGCCCTCACCGATCCGGACCCGCGGCAGACGCTGCTACGCGCCGAGGCGGACTACTACGCCGACCTGGCCACCCGGGAACAGCGTCCGGATGGCGACCGGTTCGAGCAGCTGACGCAGACGTTCCACGCGCTCCGGCAACTCGATCAGATCGTCGACCTGACCGCCAAGGCAGCCGCGGCGGCGGCCGGCCGGCTCGCCGAACTCGATGGGCCCTTGGACGCGGCGGAAACCGACGCGACCCGCGCTCAGAATGCCGCCCGCCGCCACCGGCGCGCCGCGGACAAACTGCGGTCGACCGCGGAGAGCCTTCGCTGGCAGGCGGAGGCCAAGCTGACCCGGGAGGCGCCCGAGGCGGGTAACCCGGTTTCGGCCCTGCTCATCCGTGCCCAGGGCCGGCAGCTGGCCCGCGAAGCGCGGCTCGCGCTGGCCCGCGCCGAGCGCATCCAGGCCCTGGCCGACGACGCCTACCGCGACGCCGCGGCAGCACAAGCCACCGTCGCGGAGCTCGCCCCGCGCTGGAAGGCAGTCCGCGCGACCCGGGACTCGCTCCTCCGCGATCAGCACACGATCGCCGCCCGTACCGCCGAGGTCCGGGCGCTGTACGAGCAGCAGTCGCGCGCGCTCATCGAGGCAGCGGCCGCCGACCCGTCCGGCGGTGTGGACGAGGACCTCACCCGGATCGCCAGGGTGACCGCGGAGACCCGC